>JANNCK010000277.1:0-6515 GCA_031386545.1 Sphingomonadales bacterium | reverse complement strand
CGGCCCCGATGTGATCGACATCCGCAAACTCTATGCCCAGACGGGCGCATTCACCTATGACCCGGGCTTTACGAGCACGGCAAGCTGCGACTCTGCGATCACCTATATCGACGGCGATCAGGGGATATTGCTTCACCGCGGTTATCCGATCGGGCAGCTTGCTGAAAAATCGAGCTTCATGGAAGTCAGCTATCTGCTGCTCAATGGCGAATTGCCCGACGGGCCGACGCTCGACAAGTTCACGACGACGATCACGCGCCACACGATGCTGCACGAGCAGATGGCGATGTTTTTTCGGGGATTTCGACGCGACGCGCACCCGATGGCGATCATGTGCGGTGCGGTCGGCGCACTATCGGCATTCTATCACGATTCGACCGACATTACCGATCCGCACCAGCGCATGGTCGCGTCGCACCGGCTGATTGCCAAAATGCCGACGATTGCCGCAATGGCGTACCAGTACAGCGTTGGCCGCCCGTTCCTCTATCCGCAGAACAACCTGTCCTACACCGGCAACTTCCTGCGCATGACGTTCGGCAACCCGGCCGAACCCTATGAAGTGAACCCCATCGTCGAGAAGGTGATGGACCGGATTTTCATCCTCCACGCCGATCATGAGCAGAACGCATCGACATCAACCGTACGGCTGGCAGGTTCATCGGGTGCGAATCCGTTCGCGTGCATTGCGGCAGGAATCGCTTGCCTGTGGGGCCCTGCACATGGCGGCGCAAACGAGGCGGCGCTCGAAATGCTCCGCGAGATCGGCACGCCCGACCGCATCCCGCATTATATCGAACGCGCCAAGAACAAGGACGACCCGTTTCGCCTGATGGGTTTTGGCCACCGTGTGTACAAAAACTATGATCCGCGCGCGACAGTGATGCAGCAGACCGTGCGTGAAGTGCTGAAAGAACTGAACGTCACCGACCCAATTTTCGAGGTTGCACTTCAGCTTGAGGAAATGGCGCTCAAGGATCCGTATTTCATCGAAAAAAAGCTGTTCCCGAACGTCGATTTCTATTCGGGCGTGATCCTGTCCGCTATCGGATTCCCGACGACGATGTTCACGGTGCTGTTCGCTCTTGCCCGCACTGTCGGCTGGGTCGCGCAGTGGAACGAGATGATTTCGGACCCCGATCAGAAAATCGGGCGGCCCCGCCAGCTCTACACCGGGCCAGCGCAGCGCGATTATGTGCCGGTGGCGCAGCGCTAGTTGACCGGCAAAGTCAGCACGAACCGCGCGCCCTGCCCGGGTGCGCTGTCGAGGGTGATGTCGCCACCCATCGCACGGGCGAGACGCCGCGAGATGTAGAGGCCAAGGCCGCTGCCGCCGGGTTCGGACGGATCGACGCGCTCGAACTTGTCGAACACGCGGCCGTGGTCGCTTTCCGCAATGCCCTTGCCCTGATCGGCAACGACAACGACGGCGCTGTCGCCGTCATGTTCGGTGCGCATCCACACCATGCCGCCGGGCGGGGTATAACGGACGGCGTTGGTCAGGAGATTGACGAGAATTTGCAGGATGCGGTGAAAATCGCCGCGTGCCGCCAGTACTTCGTCCGCGCCGGGGCGGTCGATACGTACCTGTTTGTCCGCCGCGCGCACCCCGAGCAGGCCGGCCGCCCGACGTGCGACGTCAGCAAGATCGACAGGTTCGCCCTCAATCACAAAATCGGCGCGTTCGACGGCTTGCATATCGGCAAGATCGTCAACGAGCGCGAGCAAATGCCGGGCGGCGCTGCCGATGTCTCCGGCATAATCGGCATAGTCGCGGCGCAGCGGTCCATCGGCCTGCGCGCCAATCGTGTCGGCGCGCGCGACAATCCGGTCGAGGGGTGCCCGCAAAGCCTGCCCGAGACGGTCGGTGAAGTCAGTGCGGGTCTTCACGGCAAGAGCGTCATCGACGGCAACAGGTTGCACGGCAGGGACCGGCACGGCGCGACCTGCGAACCCGCTGAACCGACCAGCAGCATCATGCTGCGCCTCACCTGAAAGATCTACCTCGATTTCGGGGCGGTCACGACGAACGGCGCGCTGGCCGATGAATGACGTTCCCGTCGCCAGTGCGGCAAGGATCGGCAGATCGCCCTCGTCATCTTCGATCAGGCGGACAAGCCGGGTCAGGGGCTGACCGACCATATCTGATCCACGCAGGCCCGATGTCGGGTCTACCACAAAGACTGCCTCGGTCAGGCGCAGACTTGCGTCGCTCGCCCACGTCAAGTCGCCATAAGCCGCCGCTGCACCGGTAATCGGTGCAGCATGGTCCTCGACTAGCCATGACACGCGGGGGGTACGCGGCGTCCATCCGCCGACCTCCAGCACAACATCATCGCCGTCGGGTTTAGCCTGCACGCGCAACTCGATATCGGTATCACCGTCGGCGGCAACAACAACCCGCGAAACAGGGATTTTCAACGTGCGCGCTAGCTGTGCGAGCAAAGCGAGCTGCGGCACCGCAACCGGCGCGCCGATCGCCCCGCCCGCGCGTGCATTGAGCGCCGCCAGTCGGGCTCCTGCTGCCAGCAGGCAACCTTCGCTATCCACCCGGCACTGATCGGCGGGGATGTCGGTCACACAGAGGTCCGGACGCAGTTCGACATAGTTCTGCGCTCTAGCGCAGTGAAGTTAAGACCCGGCTAAGCCTGTTCTGGAGAAATGCGAGGCTGGCAAGCCCGTGCGCGGCACATAAAGCGAGGCCGACAAGCACGCCGGGTGTTCCGAACGGGCTGGCGATCAACAGGATAATGGCGTGCCCGGTGATGTCGGCAATCCAGGGCGGAATGGTGACGCCTTCCAAATCAAACAGCCGGTCGGCCAGCGCCACAAAGGCCAAAACAGCGATGGCGAGCACCACTGGTGCCAGATCGGGCAAGAGTGCCACCGCGATCAAGCCGAGTAGTACCGTCGCTACACTGTCACGGATTAAAGCCGTCAGGCGGCCCGAACGCCCGGTTATGCCGGTCGCTGCCGCCGCAATCCGCGACGCCGTGGCGACAAGTAACGCGACAAGGAAAACCGCTATGGCAGTAGTTGTCCACCGCCAGCCCTGAACAGCCGGCGCCAGCAGGAACATTGCCATGGCCGCCCAAGGGCCAAACCTTGCAAGCGACGGTAAAATTGCGGGAAAACGACTGACGACAAGACGCGCGAGTGGCTCAACAATCCACTGCCCGCCCCAGCCCCCTGCTACGGCGTTCGCCCCTGAAACGAGTGCCCGCGATGCCTGTGCCGCGCCCGCTGCATCCGACGCATCAACCAGAAAATCTTCGCCCGACAGCGTGGTCCGGTGCGCCCGACCCGCAACTGCTTTTCTCAGCAACGTCGATCCCAAATCCCAGTCGCCGACCATCGTTACCGTCGCGCGAATCTGTGCGCCGTCGATGCGGGCCATGCCGATCCAGTGGCTACGTGCATCGATCAACTCATGGCCGGGGCCAGCGCGTTCGGCATCGATGCACAGCAATGTCGGCTTTGCGGCGTCGAGCAGCGACTTCAGCTGCGCCTCGCCTACGACAGTGCTGCCGGTCATCAGCAACACTGTTTCGTCGGGGTGAAACAAATCGGCGACCTCTGCCGTAGTGCGCGCCAAGGTCGTTGACAGCCCCTCGGCACGCAGCCGGTCCACCGCCTCGACAACGTCGCGCGACACGCGGTCGGCCACCAGCACAAGGTGCCGCGCACCCGCCCGCACCGCGCAGCGCATCTGGAATTCAGGCCATGCGAGGCCCAATACCGGCGTTGTCGGCCGGTCGTCGTCCAAGATAATCAATGCCGCCTGTGTCACGCGCCCGGTCCCCAACAGGGGCGGGCGCTACGCGATCAGGCATCGAACTGCAAAGCCGAACGACAGCGCGTCGATGTCGCGCGCCGGTTAGCCGCGTAGTGCCGCGAGGGCGCGTTCAATCCGTTGCGTCACCTTGGCATCGCCATACGGCACCGTCGTTGCGTCACGGGCGGCGTCCATCATGCGCTGGAGGCCGAAGCTGGCAGCCAGACTGCGCAGTCGCAGTGCCGCCTGGTCCCACACCGTCTGTGCAGTTGCCGCTTTCATCGCCATGACGTGCCCGTCGGCACTGTCGAAAAACGCATCACGCAGCTCGGCAATCAGTGCAGTTTGCTCACCCGCAACGGCGGCAAGGGTCGCTTCCAGAGCTCCAGGATCATAGGCCATTTACGCACTTGTATCGACACAGGCTTAACGCTGTGTTTCAACCGCTTTCGCAATCTTGAAAAAATATGGTAAACGGGAACACATGAACGGGGGATCGCAAGCTGCCAGCCAATGGCCTGGCCAAGAGGACGGTCGTGATGACCGCCCCGAAACCGACAGTTTTGTGGAGGCGCAGGACAATGTGCCCCTGCTTCTGGAGGACGAGATCGACACCCCGCCAATCGACCGGTTGACGACGCTGGCCAGCGTCATTGCTATTGTTGCCGCCATCGGCTGGCTCGCAGTTTATGGCGTTTCCAATCAGGAATTGCTCGCAGGTGGCGTGACGCTGCCGGACGCGGTTGCGTTTGTTCAGGGTGCAGCCCCTACCCTCGTGCTGATTGCGCTTGTTTACCTGCTGGTGGTCCGCACAAGCCGCAGCGAAACCGGGCGGTTCCAGCGTGTTTCGGCGGCACTTCGCGGTGAACAGGGACGGCTTGAGGCCATTATGGCCAGCGTCACGATGCGGATCGACGCCGAACGTGCCGACATTGCCACCCACGCCGACCAGCTGACCTCGATCGGTGAAGACGCCGCCGAGCGATTACGCGCGGTTGCCGACCATTTGCGCGGCGACATTGCCACCTTGTCGCGCGATGCAGAGGCTTTGCGCCAGTCCTCGCAAGCGGCGCGCGGCGACATGACCGCGTTGATGGGCGACATTCCCAAGGCGCAGGCACAGACCGTCGAGATGACCGCTGCGCTCGATGCGGCGGGACTTGCCGCGCATGAACGCGTCGGCGCGCTCGATGCCCAAATTGCCGCCCTTGTCGCGCGCAGTCGCGAGGCCGACGAGGTTGCCGGCGGGGCCGCCCAAAAGCTCGCTGCCCACCTCGCCCGTGTCGAGGGTGTGAGCGAAACCGCAGGGGCACGGCTGGTCGAGGCCGCCGTGACAATGACTTCGGCCATCGACGCTGCCCTCGGACGCGCAGCCGAGGCGGGCGATGCCGCCCGACAGGGGATGGAAGCCCAGGGTGCCGCGATGCGCGCGCTGGTCGAGCAGAGCGAAGCCGCACTTAGCCGGACCGGTGCCGACGCCAGCGAAGCGCTGACCCAGCGCGTTGTCGAAGTGACCGAAAAATTGGAGAATCTCGGCGAGTTGCTTGCCAGTCACGAGGCGACAAGCACCCGGCTGATCTATGGCGTGTCGCAGGGCATGGACATGGTCGACGAGCGTTTCACGGCCATCGATACGGGGGCACAGGCGCGCCACGACCGGCTCACGGCGGCGTTGTCGGGCCTTGCAACCCACGCGGACACATTGGCGGGCGCGCTCGACCGGGGCGGGACGTCAGCCGAGGCGATGATCGGCAAGACCGAGACACTGATGACCGCGCTCGACGCGGTGGCGCGCGATGTCGAGGAAACCCTGCCCGCTGCCTTTGGACGGCTCGATACCCATGTGGACGCCAGCCGCACCAAGATTGCCGAAATTGCCCCCGATGTATCGCGGATCGAGCGCGAGGCGAGCGCCGCGCTCGACCGGCTGCTCGACGCCGAAAAGCTGTTGACCGGCCAGCGTGCCGCGCTCGATGCGCTGGGGACCGAGCTTGAAACACGTCTGGCCACCGGTCGCGCCGCTGCCAATGATTTGATCGCTGCGGTCGAAGGGGCCGACGCCCGCACCCGCGACATAGCAGAGGGGGCAACCAACACGCTTGTCGAAGCAATGATGCGTGTCCGCGAGACTGCCCAAGTCGCCGCCGACCGTGCCCGCGAAGCCCTCGCTGCCGTGGTGCCCGACAGTGCCGACCGCCTGTCGGCAGCCGTGAAGGAAGCACTGCAGAACGCCGTCACTGGTCAGGTCGAGGCCCAGATCGGGGAACTCGCTGCGACCGCCGAACGCGCGGTTGCCTCGGCCAACACCGCGTCGGACCGCCTGATGCGCCAGATGCTGACGATTGCGGAGACAAGCGCACAGGTCGAGGCGCGCATTAGCGAGGCACGCACCGAAATCGAGGAAGCCGACCGCGACAATTTCTCGCGTCGCGTCGCGCTGCTCATTGAATCGCTCAATTCGACCGCCATCGATGTCACCAAAATCCTGTCGAACGACGTCACCGACAGCGCATGGGGCGCGTATCTGAAGGGCGACCGGGGGGTCTTTACCCGCCGTGCCGTGCGCCTGCTGGATGCGGGCGAAGTCCGTGAAATTGCCCGGCATTACAACGAAGAACCCGAGTTCCGCGATCAGGTGAACCGCTACGTCCACGACTTCGAAGCGATGCTACGAAACGTGCTGGCAACGCGCGCAGGGTCGCCGCTGGGCGTGACATTGCTGTCGTCGGATATGGGCAAG
>JANNCK010000359.1:0-4869 GCA_031386545.1 Sphingomonadales bacterium | reverse complement strand
GTCAATCCGGACGAGGTCGTCGCGATGGGCGCCGCGATCCAGGCCGGCGTGCTGCAGGGCGAGGTCAAGGACGTCCTGTTGCTCGACGTGACGCCGCTGTCGCTCGGCATCGAGACTTTGGGCGGCGTCTTCACCCGGATGATCGACCGCAACACGACGATCCCGACCAAGAAGTCGCAGACTTATTCGACCGCCGACGACAATCAGGGCGCGGTGACGATCCGCGTGTTCCAGGGCGAGCGCGAGATGGCGGCGGACAACAAGATCCTCGGCCAGTTCGACCTCGTCGGCATTCCGCCGGCGCCGCGCGGCGTGCCGCAGATCGAGGTCACGTTCGACATCGACGCGAACGGCATTGTCAACGTCAGTGCCAAGGACAAGGGCACCGGCAAGGAGCAGCAGATCAAGATTCAGGCTTCGGGTGGCCTGTCCGACGCCGACATCGACCAGATGGTCAAGGACGCCGAGCAGTTCGCCGAGGAGGACAAGGTCCGTCGTGCCGCTGCCGAGGCGAAGAACAACGCCGAATCGTTGATCCATTCGACCGAGCGCCAGCTGATCGACAATGGCGACAAGATCGATGCTGCGCTGAAGGGCGAGATCGAAGCGGCGATTGCCGAGGCCAAAACCGCTGTCGAGGGCGGTGACGTCGAGGCGATGACCGAAAAGACCAACGCGCTGACGCAGGTCGCGATGAAAATGGGGCAGGCGATCTACGAGAAGGAACAAGCCGCTGCTGCGTCGCCGGGTGCCGAGACGGCAGCCGCCAGCGATGAAGACGTGGTCGATGCCGAATTCTCCGAGGTCGATGACAGCGCCAAGGCGTAATTGTTTTGGTGTGACTTTAGTGTGACCTTTCGCTGCCCGGTCGACACCGGGTGGCGAACAGGTTCGTGAGGGGCGGCTGTGGCTGACACGGACTATTACGAGTTGCTGGAGGTCGAACGGACCGCCGACGACGGGACGATCAAGTCGTCCTACCGCAAGCTCGCGATGAAATTTCACCCGGATAAAAATCCGGGCTGTCACGCGTCCGAATCGAAATTCAAGTCGATCTCGGAAGCCTATGACTGTTTGAAAGACCCGCAGAAACGTGCTGCCTATGAC
The DNA here is from genome assembly GCA_031386545.1 of Sphingomonadales bacterium. Lineage (GTDB taxonomy): Bacteria > Pseudomonadota > Alphaproteobacteria > Sphingomonadales > Sphingomonadaceae > Sphingomonas_O. The sequence goes on along the minus strand of JANNCK010000359.1, from coordinate 3,762 downwards.
CGTTTCGGTCATGCCGCGTTCCAGAACGGCGGCGGGGGTGGCGGACAGTCGCAGGGCTTTGAGGGCTTCTCCGACATTTTCGACAATATCTTCGGGGAGTTCACCGGACGCGGACGCCAGCGCGGCCCTGCGCGTGGTGCCGATTTGCGCTACGACCTCGAAATCACGCTGGAAGACGCGTTCCACGGCAAGGCGACCGAGGTCAGCGTCGAAGTCTCCACCCAGTGCGCGCCCTGTGGCGGCTCGGGGGCGAAGCCGGGTACTTCGGCCAAGCAGTGCGGCACTTGCAACGGCCATGGCAAAGTCCGCGCGCAGCAAGGCTTTTTTGTGGTCGAGCGAGCTTGTCCGACGTGCCACGGCGCGGGCCAGGTTATTGCTGACCCGTGCACGTCTTGCCGCGGCGAAGGGCGTGTCGACAAAGCCAAGACGCTTGCCGTCAACATTCCGGCGGGCGTCGATGAGGGCACGCGCATTCGCCTATCGGGCGAAGGCGAAGCGGGTGCGCGAGGGGCACCGGCAGGCGATCTCTATATTTTCCTGCATGTTGCGCGGCATTCGATTTTCGAGCGCGATGGCACGACCCTGTTCTGCCGTGCACCGATCAGTTTCACGACAGCGTCGCTGGGCGGCAGCATCGAAATCCCCGGCCTTGACCAGACCCGCCACGAAATCCGTATTCCAGCCGGAATCCAGTCGGGCAAACAATTGCGCCAGCGCGGGGCAGGTATGCCTGTCCTCAATGCGCGCGGGCAGGGCGATCTCGTGATCCAGATCGAAGTCGAGACGCCAACCAAATTGTCGGCCAAGCAAAAGGAACTGCTCGAAGCTTTCCGCGAAACCGAAACCGGCGCGGAATGCCCGAAATCGACGGGCTTCTTTGACAAATTGCGTTCGGTGTTCGACGATATTGTGTAACCAAAGGCGATAACTGCCGAACTGGTCAGAAGGGGATTTCCGATGAGGCTCGCCATTCGTACCGCACTTCCGCTTATCGCTTTGGTCGCAGCCTGCGGGGCGACCGCCCAACAGCCGATGGCCGATGTGACGATCAAGGCCGAACCGTTGGCACCGGGTGTTGCGGTGCTGTTCGGGCAGGGTGGCAATATCGGGGTGAGCTATGGGCCGGATGGCACGGTCCTGATCGACGACCAGTATGCCCCGTTGACCGCGAAGATTCAGGCCGCCGTTGCCGCGCTTGGTGCAACCCCGGTCAAGTTCCTCATCAACACCCATTGGCACGGCGACCACAGCGGCGGGAACGAGAATCTGGGGAAGGCGGGTGCGTTGATCATGGCGCACGACAATGTCCGCGTCCGCTTGGCTCAAGATGCCACGTCCGGAGCCGGAACCTCGCGTGCGCGACTCATTCCGGCCGCGCCGAAGGTCGCGCTGCCGGTCGTCACTTATGACAAGGGGCTGAAGCTGCACCTCAACGAGGACGAACTGCGCGTGATCTTTCTCCACGGTGGACATACCGACGGTGATTCGATCATCGTCTGGCAGCGCGCAAATGTGATCCACATGGGTGACCTGTTCATGAACAAGGTGAGCCTGCCATATCTCGACCTGACTTCGGGCGCGAGCGCGGTGAACTTTCTGGCAAGCATCGAGGCGGCGCTCAAGCTGACCAATGCATCGACCAAAATTATCCCTGGCCACGGTCCTGTTGCTAATCAGGCTGATCTGATCGCGTGGCGCGATATGCTGAAATCGGTGATTGGCAGCGTGCAGGCCAGCATTAAGGCAAAGCGGACGCTTGCCGAGACCAAGGCGGCCAAGCCAGCTTCGAAATGGGAAGTAAAGGGCGGCTTTATCAGCGGCGATGCCTTCACCGAAGCCGTGTACAAAAGCCTGACCGCGCCTGCCGCAAAGCCGCATAAACACTAAGGGGATGCGGTGAAGGAGCTGTCCGCCCACCCCGCCCAAGACCATTGGTTGCGCGGAGCGGGCGGGTCGCCCGGGCCTTACTTAAGCGACGAGTGCCGTCGCGAGCAGGACCTGGGCGAGGATCGCTGCGACGGTGAAAACCGCCATCTCGAAATTCTGCACCTGCAGTCTCCTGTTGTCCGGTATGGGCCGGTCCCGTTGCAAACCTCGTGCTGCAACGCAGCAATACCTAGTAATTCAGTGTTGTATTGCAACCGCAACGAGAACAATATCAGATGCAGTTTATGCAACCGACTAATTTGCGATCTGTTATCTTTGCACAGCCGTGATACGCTCCTTCATATTTTCGGGGGAGCGAAATGGGGTCGGGCGAGCCGTTTCGGCGCAGCTTTCTAAAGGGTTTGGTCGCAGCTCTGCTCGGCGGAACCATTGCTTCGCCTGCGGCTGCTCAAGCGCGAGATCCCATATCGGCGCTTTTGACCATGTTAGGATTGCTCAAATCTCCTCCGGTTCCGCAGCCAGGCAAGCCGGTCGATGTCTTGCGTATTGCGACGACGCTTACGCTGCTCGAAAACGAAGCTGCAGCGCTCGGACTCAAGCCGACGCGTTTGTCGCTTGAGGCAGCGGCTGATCCCATGGGGCCACCGCCTGTGACAGCAGATGACCTTTATGCCGTTGGCGTGCCGCGGCTCGTATCAATCATCGAGCGGGCTGAAACGACGAACGTCGAGTTTGGCGATCGCGCGGGCGAACTCCTCGCCGAAATCAATGCCACACAGCGAAGCATTCCAGAGTCGCTTGACGGGCGACGCACGCCCAGCCGCGCGCGGGACTTTGCCGGTTTGAAGGAGGAGTATGCCGGACTATTTGCCTCGGCAACGCTAAAGCCCGAACGCTATGATCTCGCGCGTTGGCATCTGGCCGCGCTGCGCCAGTTCCGCCGACGGTATGAATCAGTGACGCGCGCAACCGATGTGCCGTGGTTTTTTATCGGCCTGACACATGGGCTTGAGGCCAGCTATAACTTCCGCGCGCATTTCCATAATGGTGATGCACCACTTAGCCAGCGCACCCGACAAGTGCCTGCCGGGCGACCAAAAGCCTGGACTGCGCCTTATGATTGGGAAGCAAGTGCCGTCGACGCACTGAAGCTGATGGGCTTTGCCGGGGCCACCGACTGGTCGCTCGAACGGACGCTGTACCGTCTCGAAGCCTATAACGGGTTTGGCTATCGCAAGCTGGGGGTGCCGACACCGTATTTGTGGAGCTTTTCCAATCATTACGACACTGGCAAATTCGTTGCCGACGGCAGCTTCAACGCACGCGCAAAGTCTCAGCAATGCGGCGCAGCGACGACGCTGAAACTGCTGACCGAGGCAGGCGAGGTCGTCTGGAGTTAGCCAAACACCCGCGCGAAAATCGTGTCGACCTGTTTGAAATGATAGCCGAGGTCGAATTTGTCCTCGAGTTCAGCCACCGACAGATGGGCCGCGACATCGGGGTCGCCCTTGAGCAATTCGAGCAGCGACAGCGCTCCATCCGATTCCCACACCTGCATGGCGTTGCGTTGCACCGCCTTATAGGCATCCTCGCGGCTCATCCCCGCTTGCGTCAGCGCGAGCAGGACGCGCTGTGAGTGGACGAGCCCTCCCATGCGATCGAGGTTCTTTTGCATCCGTACCGGATAAACGAGCAATTTGTCGATGACGCCGGTCAACCGCGCGAGCGCGAAGTCGAGCGTGATCGTGGCATCGGGGCCGATGTAACGCTCAACCGACGAGTGGCTGATGTCGCGTTCATGCCACAGCGCGACATTCTCCATTGCAGGGATGACGGCGCTGCGGACCATGCGGGCAAGGCCGGTCAGATTTTCGG
>JANNCK010000272.1:0-18663 GCA_031386545.1 Sphingomonadales bacterium | reverse complement strand
CCTGAATCTGCAAGCGACGTGAAAAGCCGTTCAGCACGCGCGCGAGTTTTGAAATACCGACGACGCGGTTGTTTGGCATATAGGCAATCGACGCCTTGCCCGTGATCGGTGCCATGTGAATTTCGCAGAGCTACTGAAACTGAATGTCATTGAGCAGCACCAGTTCGTCATAGCCGCCGACCTCCTTGAAGGTACGCGACAAATGATGTGCGGGATCCTCAAGGACATTCCGTTTCAGTCGCACTGCGAACATCACATGGCACCGATCACGGGCAAGGCGTCGATTGCCTATATGCCAAACAACCGCGTCGTCGGTATTTCAAAACTCGCGCGCGTGCTGAACGGCTTTTCACGTCGCTTGCAGATTCAGGAAAGACTGACGGCACAGGTGGCGGAATGCATCTGGAACAACCTGCATCCGCACGGTGTGGCGGTCGTGATCGAGGCACAGCACGGGTGTATGACAGCGCGCGGTGTCCGGACGCCGGGTGTCGGCATGACAACTTCACGGCTGCTCGGTTGCTTCCTCGACGATCACCGCAGCCGCGCGGAAGTCCTGAAACTCATGGGCTATTGATACAAAAAGGGCGCCGCGGTTTTGCCGAGACGCCCGTTTTGTTGCTTATGTCCGGAGACTAGGCTTCGGTCGTTTCCGCCGGTGCGTCGGTCGCGATTTCGCCGGGTTCGGCGTTCGGATCATAAGCCTCGGTAAAGCCGGCCTCGTCCTTTTCGAACATCGCCGACATGACATCGACGCCCTGCGACTGAAGTTCGGCTTCTTCGGGGCTGCGGGCCACGTTGACCTTCACGCTCACGGCCACTTCGGGGTGCAACTGGACGCGAACCTCGTACAGCCCGATGGCCTTGATCGGCTTGTCGAGGGCGATCTGGTTCTTGAGAACCTTCGCACCTTCGGCTTCCAGTGCGTCGATGATGTCGCGGACGGCAACCGAACCATAGAGCTGGCCAGTGTTTGATGCCTGGCGGATGAGGGTTACCGACTTGCCGTCGATGTCCTTCGATGCCGTTTCGGCTTCGCCGCGGCGAGTTTCATTGTCCGCAACGATCCGGGCCTTGTTCGCTTCGAAAACCTTGCGGTTGGCGTTGTTCGAACGAAGCGCCTTCTTGTTGGGTAGCAGGAAATTGCGCGCGAAACCGTCCTTTACAGTGACAACGTCACCGATCTGGCCCAGCTTTTCGACGCGCTCGAGGAGGATGACTTCCATCGTTCAGCTCACTTCACGACATAGGGGAGGAGGCCGATGTGCCGCGCACGCTTGATCGCCTGGGCGAGTTCGCGCTGCTTGGGGGCACTGACGGCGGTGATGCGCGACGGCACGATCTTGCCACGCTCGGACACAAAGCCCTGCAGCAGACGGACGTCCTTATAATCGATACGCGGTGCTTCCTTGACCGAGAACGGGCAAGTCTTGCGACGGCGGAAAAACGGGCGAGCCATTCAAATTCTCCTTATGCCGCTTCGAGGTCGCGGTCGTCACGACGCGGGCGATCATCCCGACGTGGGCGATCACCATCTTCGCGGCGGGGGCGATCATCGCGATCACGCTTGCGCATCATCGCCGACGGACCGGCTTCATGGGCGTCAACACGCAGCGTCATGTAGCGGACGACGTCTTCGTTGATCTGGGTCTGGCGTTCGAGCTCGACCACAACAGTGCCGGGCGCTTCGAACTCGAGCATGACGTAGTGCGCCTTGCGGTTCTTGGCGATCCGGTAAGCCAGCGTACGCAGGCCCCATGTTTCGGTCTTGACTATCTTGCCGCCGTTATCCGTAATGATCTTGGTTGCGGTTTCTGCGAGTGCGTCGACCTGTGACTGGGCCACGTCCTGACGCACGAGAAACACATGCTCGTAGAGAGCCATGCGGTCTTTTACCTTTCCCTACCGATCGCTGACGCCGCCCCATGCGGAACGCCCCTCCGGCTTTCGTAAGCGCGGGGCTATGGCGAAAAGCTGCGGACTTGGCAACCCTGTCGATGCTGCCTAACGCGCGGTTTGCAAAGAGGAGAGAACATGCGCGCTTTCATATTTCCGGGGCAGGGCAGCCAATCGGTCGGTATGGGCCGCGATCTGGCCGCGGCCAGTGCCGCCGCCCGCGCGGTGTTTCAGGAAATCGATGACACGCTGGGGCAGGCGCTGTTCCGGTTGATGGTCGATGGTCCCGAGGACGAACTGACCCTGACCGCCAACGCGCAGCCCGCTATCATGGCGAATGCGATTGCGACTCTGCGCGTGCTGACGGGCGAGGGGGGCTTTCGATTGGCGGAAAAAGCCGCGTTCGTCGCTGGCCATTCGCTCGGCGAATATAGCGCACTTTGCGCGGCGGAAAGCTTTAGCCTGCCGACAACGGCACGGCTGCTTCGCGCACGTGGCGACGCGATGCAGGCGGCGGTGCCGGTTGGCACGGGCGCAATGGCCGTGCTGCTCGGCCTTGATTTCGATGCAGCCGCCGCCGTGGCGGCGGACGCTGTCCAAGCTCCCGATGGTACGCGCGAGGTCTGTCAGGCGGCGAACGATAACGGCGGCGGGCAGGTCGTGATTTCGGGCCATGCCGCCGCTGTCGAGCGAGCGATGGAATTGGCCAAGGAACGCGGGGCCAAGCGTGCGCTGCCCCTAAGCGTCTCTGCCCCCTTCCACTGCGCCCTGATGGCTCCTGCTGCGGACGTCATGTCGGCAGCACTCGGCGAAGCCAAGGTGCAAGCCCCGCTGGTGCCGCTCTATGCAAACGTCACAGCGGCGGTGGTCACCGACCCTGACACAATCCGCTCCCTGCTGGTGCAGCAAGTCACCGGCACCGTCCGCTGGCGCGAAAGCGTCGAGGCGATGGTCGCGGCGGGCGTCACCGAATTCGTCGAGTTCGGCGGCAAGGTGCTCGGCCCGATGATTAAACGCATCAATGCCGATGTCACGACGCGCAGCGTGATGACGATGGCGGATATTGAAGCTTTGGCGAAGGAACTTTAGACTATGTTCGATCTTACAGACATGACCGCCCTCGTAACCGGCGCGTCCGGCGGCATAGGTTCCGCAGTCGCAAAGGCGCTGGCGGCGCAAGGCGCAACGGTCGCGCTGTCGGGCACGCGCGAAGATGCGCTGGCTGCGGTCAGTGCGGAAATTTCGGGGTCGGTGATCCTGCCCTGTAATTTGTCCGACGCCGAAGCTGTGGACGGCCTCGTCCCCCGCGCCGTCGAAGCACTTGGCGGGAAGCTCGACATCCTCGTCAACAATGCCGGCGTCACTCGCGACAACCTTGTCATGCGGATGAAGGACGAGGAATGGGACACGGTAATCCGCGTCAATCTGGAGGCTGCGTTCCGCCTGATCCGCGCGGCGGCCAAGCCGATGATGAAGGCGCGCTTTGGGCGCATCATCTCGGTGACCAGTGTCGTCGGCACCACCGGCAATCCCGGACAGGCGAACTATGCCGCATCGAAGGGCGCGCTGGTCGCCATGACCAAGTCGGTCGCGCAGGAACTGGCGAGCCGGGGTGTGACGGCTAATTGCGTCGCGCCGGGGTTTATCGCCACGGCCATGACAGACGGATTGCCGGACGCGCAGAAAGAAGCACTCAACGCGCGCATTCCGGCAGGCGCTATGGGCACCGGCGACGATATAGCCGCTGCGGTCGCCTTCCTCGCGAGCCGCGAGGCGGGGTATGTCACGGGCCAGACTCTGCACGTCAATGGCGGGATGGCGATGATATAGCGATTGCTCGATTTCTAGCCGTCAGTTAGTTTTGAACGATGCTTCTGGCGCTTTTCATGGCAACTGAAACTGGCTTGATCGGCCCGGGACTACCGGTCGTTCCCACAGCTGTCGTGATCGGCAAGTGTCGAAAATCGCGAGATGAAATCGTCGTATGCGGTCAAAGCGAGCAGGAGAGGTACAGGCTGCGAACACGATTACCCGACGAGCCACCATTGCTGCCAAAGGCCGAGGTGGCGATTGGCGACACGAAGCTTGCGGTCGAGAACGAAGCAGCAAGCGTCGGCGGAATGCCGGCCAATCGAATGATGGTTCGGCTGAAATTGAAATTCTAGATTGCCACCGCCAGCGACCCAACGAGCAAAGCTGCCATGCCCCAGTTAAACGCACGGCGACGCCGGTTGTCGGTCAACCAGCGCCGCAAATACTGGCCCATCGCCGCCCAGACCCCGACCGAGGGCAGGTTGATTGCGCCGAACACGGCGGCTACGCCTAGCACTGCGGGTACGCTGCGCGATCCGGCGTAAACGGCAATAGCGGTTAGGGCCATCGTCCACGCCTTGGGGTTCACCCATTGGAACAGTGCGGCCTGAATGAAGGTCATGGGCTTGCCACCGGTTTCGCTCTCGTCCGCAGCGGGCGGCGGCGATGTTGCAATCTTCCACGCGAGCCAGACGAGATAGACGGCACTCACGACCTTCAGGACAGTGAACGCGGGCGGCCAAGCCTCGAACAGGCCGACCAGCCCCACACCGACCAGCGCGATCATCACCGCAAACCCGATGGCGACGCCCAGCATGTGCGGGATCGTAAGCCGGAAACCATAGTTCGCCCCCGACGCCATCAGCATCATGTTGTTGGGCCCCGGCGTGATCGACGAGGCAAAGGCAAAGCCGAGCAGGCCAATGAATTGTTGCGTTAACATGAGCGCATTCATATTGCATTTTTCGCCAAGATAAGTTGCAAAGATGCGCGAACAAAAGGTTTTCTATGCAATCAATGACTAAGATTGACGCAATCGGCGAGCGGATATTGCGCGAACTATCGAGCGACGGGCGGCTGTCGAATCTCGACCTCGCCGAACGTGTCGGCTTGTCGCCGTCGGCCTGTCTGCGCCGTGTTCAGGAGATGGAGCGGCGCGGCCTCATCCGTGGCTATCGCGCGGTGCTGGACCGTAGCCAGCTTGGCGCGGGTTTCGTCGCCTATGTCGCGGTCGGTCTCGCCCACCACACCAAGCAGGATCAGGAAGGGTTTGAGACCGCCATCGCGCAGGCCCCCGAAGTCCGCGAGTGCCATAATGTCACCGGCGCGTTCGAATATATCCTGCGCGTCGAGGCCACCGACCTCGCCGCCTACAAGCATTTTCATACCGAAGTGCTTGGCGTGCTGCCGCAGGTCAGTTCCATCACGACCTATGTCGTAATGGGTTCGCCCAAGGATGAGCGGGCCTAGTGGACCTTCGCGTCTAGCTCCGCCTTTGCCGCGCGATACTCGACCTCCAGTTTCGCCACAAAGTCAGCCACGCTGACGCTCTCGGTCACCGCACCGATGCCCTGACCCGATCCCCAGATGTCGCGCCACGCCTTTGCCGGCGCGTTCGATGACTGGCTGAAATTCATCGTCTTGAAATCGCCCTCGGGCAGATTGTCGGGGTCCAGCCCCGCCGCCTCGATTGATTTGCGGAGGTAGTTGCCGTGCACGCCGGTAAACAGCGACGAATAAACAATATCCGCCGCGCGCCCGTCGACAATGCCTTGCTTGTAATCGGCATCCGAATTCGCCTCGGTCGTCGCGATAAACGCCGAACCCATATAGGCAAGGTCGGCACCGCACGCCTGCGCGGCCAAGATCGAGCGACCGTTTCCAATTGCACCTGACAGCGCGACTGGCCCGTCAAACCACTCGCGGATTTCGCTCATCAGCGCGAACGGCGATTGCGTCCCGGCATGGCCGCCAGCGCCCGCAGCAACCGGGATCAGGCCGTCGGCCCCCTTCTCGATGGCTTTGCGCGAGAAGCGGTCGTTGATGACATCATGGAGAACGATGCCGCCCCATGAATGCACAGCGGCATTCAAATCTTCGCGTGCGCCCAGCGAGGTGATCGTGATTGGCACCTGCCACTTGGCGCAGGTCGCGAGGTCGGCTTCGAGGCGGTCATTCGATTTGTGGACAATCTGGTTGACCGCGTAGGGCGCGGTGGGGCTTTCCGGATGGTCGCGGTTATGCGCGGCCAGTTCCTCGGTGATCCGGTGAAGCCATTCGTCGAGTACGCCCTGTGGCCGCGCATTGAGCGCCGGGAAACTGCCGACGATCCCGGCCTTGCACTGGGCGATCACCAGTTCGGGTCCGGAAACAATGAACAACGGCGATCCTATGAGGGGCAGCCGCAAATTTGCGAGGATGGCGGGAAGGGTCATGGGTTTTCCATAACGGTGTCCAAACGAACGGCAAGTAGGTCGCTTCGAGGCCAAGCCGCCGTAGCGTCGCGCCAAGCGAACAATCCATCAACCGTTGGCATATTTGCGAATCGCGCAGCGTTCGGCCCCGGTTGACTGCGCGATCCCACGGGTCAGTTTCCGTGGACGATGGCCGTCCGGGAACGCAACAGCCGGGTCGCCGAACAGCGCAAAGCAGCGGCCTGAACCGCTGCGCCGATCTACACTGGAAATATGGTGGACACACTTGGGTTCGAACCAAGGACCCGCTGATTAAGAGTCAGCTGCTCTACCAACTGAGCTATGCGTCCATATCGCCTGTCGTCCGATGGACGGTTCCGCGAAGAAGCGCGCCGTTAGCACCGCGCCTTTGGCCATGCAAGCGTCACTAACCGATTAGAGCGCCCCTATCGCCAGGAACTTCTTACGCCGCGCCGCGCGCAAGGCGTCGGGAGTCTGTTTTGCTAGCATCGCCAGTTCTTCCCCCACAGCTGCCTTGAGTGCTGCCGATGCGGCTTCGGGTGCGCGGTGCGCGCCGCCAACTGGTTCGACGACGATACGGTCAATGACGCCAAGGCGAAGCAAGTCCTGCGCGGTCACTTTCATGGCCTCGGCGGCAAGCGCGGCCTGATTGGTCGTCGAGCCGTCGGCGCGCCACAGGATCGAGGCGCACCCTTCCGGGCTGATGACCGAATAAATCGCATTTTCGAACATTAGCACGCGGTTGGCTGCGGCGAGTGCCACCGCGCCGCCGCTGCCCCCTTCACCGACAATGGCGGCAACCATCGGAACGGGCAGGGCAAGACAGGCCTCGGTTGCGCGGGCAATGGCTTCGGCCTGCCCGCGCGCTTCGGCGTCAATGCCGGGAAATGCGCCGGCGGTGTCGACAAGCGTAACGACTGGCAGGCCGAAGCGCGCTGCAAGTTCCATAAGGCGGATTGCTTTGCGGTATCCCTCCGGACGACCCATGCCGAAATTATGGGTCAATCGGCTGGTCGTATCATGCCCCTTTTCGTGGCCGATCAGGACAACGCGGCGGTCGCCTATCGTCGCAAAGCCACCAATGATTGCGGGGTCATCGGCAAAAGCGCGGTCGCCAGCTAGCGGCATCCAATCTTCGGCGAGTGCGGCACAATAGGTCGAGAATCGCGGTCGATGCGGGTGACGCGCGACCTGCGTACGCTGCCACGGGGTCAGCTTGCTATACAGGTCGGCAATCAACTTGGCCGCGCGGGCGTCGAGCCGGCCGGCCTCGGCGGCGGCTTCGGGGGTATCGGTGGCACGAAGCTCTTCGGCGCTGCGGGCCAGTGCCGCGACGGGCTTCTCGAACTCGAGATAATCGATCATGGGTTGCACCTAGTCCGCAGTGGCGCGCGCCGCAACGTCCTCAGTCAAACCCGCTGCGCCGGACGCGGCCGTCACGCTCGATACTCATCAAAATACCGATGCACAGCATCACGGTCAGCATCGCGGTGCCGCCGTGACTGACCAGCGGCAGCGGGATGCCGACTACCGGAGCAAGCCCCATCACCATCATCAGGTTGATCGCCACATAGAAAAAGATTGTGGCGGTCAGCCCCGCCGCAGTCAGTCGCCCGAACCGCGTCTGTGCCCGGCTCGACACCCGCATCCCCCAGCGGAACAGCATCAGGAACGCCCCAATGATGAACAGGCCGCCGATCAAGCCCCATTCCTCGGCCATTGTCGCGAAAATGAAATCGGTTTGTGGTTCGGGCAGGTATTTCAAGTGCGACTGGCTGCCCTGCAGAAAGCCCTTGCCGAAAATACCGCCTGATCCGATCGCGATTTTTGACTGGGTAATGTGATAGCCAGTGCCGAGCGGATCGCTCTCCGGATTGAGGAAAATCAGCACACGATTGCGCTGGTAATCGTGCATGAATGACCAGGCGATGGGCAGCGCCGCTGCAATCAGCGCGCCCGCCGCAAAGAACAAGCGCAACGGCACTCCGGCAAGGAAAACGATGACGATTCCTCCCGCTGCAATCATCAGCGCGGTGCCCAAGTCGGGCTGAAGAAGGACGAGGACGAACGGCAGCAATATCGCGAGTCCGGTCGGCCAGAGCGCATTCCACCCGCGTATTTCGCCCGCGGGCAGCTGGTCGTAGAATTTAGCAAGCGCCAGCACGATCATCAGCTTCATCAGTTCCGACGGCTGCAACCGGATAAAGCCGAGGTCGAGCCATCGCTGGCTGCCCCCACCCACAAAGCCGAACAGTTCGACAACGAAAAGCATGGCGAGCACCACTGCATAGCCTGGCCAAGCAATGGCTTTCCAGTTTTCGACGGGAACGTGCGACATGACGAGCGCGATGGCGAGGAAAACGGCGAACTTTGACCCTTGCGATGCTGCCCATGGCGTCAGGCTGCCGCCTGCTGCCGAATAGAGGATGACGAGACCGAAGCCGGTGATTGACACGATCAGCAGCATGACGCGCCATGGTAGCGCGCGCAGCTGGGCGGGAACGATGCCGGGTTGCGCGCTCATCGCGGCGTTTCCGGCGCAGCGTCGCCTGCCTCGACTGCAGGGGCCGCAACTGCGCCCTTCGCCTGTCGTGCCATCCGGGTTGTTATGTCGCCGCCCCAGCCTGCTTCCAGCGCCACCAGCGTTTCCATCGCCTTGGCCGGGTCGAACAGGTACGTCAGCACGTCTTTGGCAACCGGTGCTGCGGCCCGCGCACCGCCAAGGCCGTGTTCGATGACTACTGATGCCGCATAGCGCGGATTATCCGTTGGCGCGAAGCACACAAACAGGCCGTGGTCGCGGTATTTCCATGCCCCGCTCTGGCCGCGTTGGGTACCGTCAATCTTGCGGACTTGCGCTGTGCCGGTCTTGCCGCCCATGGCAATGTCGGGGAAGGGTAACTGGCTACGCCCGGCGGTCCCGTTGAAACTGACGACTTCCTTCATTCCCTGCCGAACGATGGCGAGGTGTTCGTCGGGGCACGACAGATGCGCGGCCAGAGGGGGGCGACCGATCAGGTGCGGGACGAGCGCTCGCCCCGATGCAATCCGCGACGACATCACCGCGAGCTGGAACGGGCTGACCAGCACATAACCCTGACCAATCGTCGCATTGAGCGTGTCCGAATCCGACCATTTCTGCTTGTACTTGCGAAGCTTCCATTCGCTGTCGGGGATCGTGCCATAACGTTGCGACGTGGCGGGCAAATCATATTCCGCGCCGAGCCCGAGCTCGCGCGCCAATTCGGCGATCACATCATAGCCGATCCGCCGCCCCATCGCATAGAAATAGGTGTTGCAACTGCGGGCAATCGCCCGTGTCATGTTCATCGGTCCATGCCGCCCGAGGCACCGAAAGGTGCGGTTACCAAGTCGATAGCCACCGCCGCAGAACACGGTTTCTTCGGGGTTCACCCCCTCCTTCAGCAGGGCAAGCGCCGCCACTGGTTTCAGGGTCGATCCCGGCGGATAGAGCGATTGCAGTGTTTTGTTGACCAGTGGCAGCCGCTCGTCGCCTCTTAACCTACCCCATTCGGCACGACCGATACCGTCGGTGAATGCATTGGGATCGAACGACGGCATCGAGGCAAGTGCCAGGATCGCACCGGTCGCGGTATCGATGACCGTCACCGCGCCCGAATTATCGCCCAGCCGCCGCGCGGCATAGGCTTGCAGGCCTGCATCGATTGTCATTTGCAGCGAATTTCCGGGTATGTCGGCGCGCGTTTCCAATTCGCGCACCAGCTTGCCGCGCGCGGTAACTTCGCTGCGCCGTGCGCCCGGCGTGCCCTTCAGCATTTCCTGCCTGATCTTTTCGACGCCTGCCTTGCCGACCTTATACCCCGGCGTAATCATCAACGGGTCTTTGGTCTCTTCGTAGTCCTCGCCGCTAGCCGCACCGACATAGCCGAGCAATTGGCCGACGGCGGCACCATCCGGGTAAAAGCGCGCAAAGCCCTGTGCCGGGATTACGCCCGGCAATTCCTGCGCCCGCACGGAAAGCGCGGCATAGCGTTCCCAGTCGAGATTTTCGGCAACCTGTACCGGTTGGAATCCCGAAGACGCCTCAATATCATCAGCGATACGCTGGCGTTCTTCGGGGGGAAGGTCCAGCAATTTGACCAGCGCGTCGAGCGTCGCTTCCTTGTCCTGCAAGCGGTCGGGAATTATGTCGACACGAAACACCGTGCGGTTGAGCGCGAGCGGCTTGCCCTTGCGGTCGATGATCCAGCCCCGGCGTGGCGGGATCAGCGACAGGTTCACGCGGTTGCTCTCGGCGAGCAGCTTGTATTTGTCGTTCTCGATGATCGACAGCCACGCCATGCGCGCGGCCAACACCCCGCACAGCCCGATTTGCGCTGCGCCCAGCACGAATCCGCGCCGGGTAAAGCTCATGTGCACTTGGGCTTCGGAAAGGCTGCGCTTGCCGAGCAAGCGGTCGAGTTTCATGCCGCCGCTTTAACGCGGACTCCGCCAGCGGTCGAGCGCTGCACACATCCGCGCGAACAGCGGAAACAGCAGGGCAGAAAACAATATTTGCGGCACGAGCGCGAGCGGCGACGTGGAACCACCGGTAATCCGGGCGATGAGGAGCGCGAAGAACAGGTAGCCCGCGATGAAGAGCCCTGCGAGAACCCAGTCCTGCCGGTGGTCACGAAATGGTGTACGCCGGTCAAGATTGTCGAGAATGAGCATGATCGCGGTCCAGCCGCACATTGCGGTGCCGAGGGGTTGGCCGCTGAACAGATCGTCCCAAAAACCCAGCGGCAGCCCCATCCACAACGGCCATATATCACCGCGCAACAACCGCCAGCCCAGAAAGATCATCAGGCCGAACGGCGGCATCAGTGGCTCGGTCGCGACAATCGGAAACAGCACGACCAGCGACCCGATCATCGTCGAGACAACCGGCACCAATTGCCGCTCAAGCGCGGTCGGTGGCGGGGTAAAGGCGGTGCGGCGCTTGAGCGGCAGCATTTCAGGGCGTCCCGTCGGCCGACGGTGCAGCGGCTATTGGCGGGACATAAGGTGGCAGGGCAATCGCAAAATCGAGGCGGTTCGGATCGGCAAACGGCCGTGCTATCGCGAGGTCGCGGGTCGATGTACGCGCCACCGCCACGGGCACGTCCGGCGGATAAACCCCGCCAGCACCTGATGTGACGAACACATCGCCAACCTTGAACGGATTCGATCCGGCTTCGAGCGCGCGGACATCGAGCGACCCGTCGCCGCGCCCCGTCGCAAGTGCGGGCATCCCGTCACTGACTCGCTTTACCGGGACGACATTGCCACCGTCGGTAATCAGCAGCACGCGTGACGTAATCCGTGAGGCAACGACGACACGACCGATCAACCCTTCGGCAGACCGCACTGGTTGCCCGCTGGCAACGCCCTGTACCGACCCGGCGGAAAAAGTAGCGTAGCGGCGCGTGCTGGCACCGGTCGAGGCAATCAGGCGTGCGGTTGCAACGGTGTCGGTCTGCGATTCGTGGAGCTTGACCAGTTGTTTCAGCCGCGCGTTTTCACGCGCCAGCGCCTGCGCCTCGATCAATTTGGTCCGGCTGGCGCGCAGCTCGGCCTCCATCGCGCTATTTTTCGAACCCGCCTCGATATATGCCGAGACGCCGTCAAAGCCCGCAACCACGCCGCCCGCTGCGGTACGGGCCGCACCCGAAACCGGCGAGGTAATGTCGGCAAACACGCCTTGGATAGCAGCATGGCCCGCCGGGTCGAACCGCGCAGTAATTGCCAGCAACAGTCCGGCAAACAGCCCGGCGATTGCGATCACATAGCTCGCGAACAGTCCATATTGCGCGCGCCGCGAAAATCCGGGGCGCCGTGGATTTGGCGGCACCATCAGCGGAATAAGTAGGGACAGTCCCTAGTTTTCATACGGTCGTATGACATCCGTAACCATCCAAGTATAAAGTAGGGACGGTCCCTACTTATTGGCGTTGTTAAGCCGTCTGGAGGACGCCGCGGAACATCGGGTCTTCCAGAGCGCGACCGGTGCCGAGTGCGACGCAGATCAACGGATCATCGGCAATCGTCACCGGCAGTCCGGTTTCGTCGCGCAATACTTCGTCGAGTCCCTGCAACAATGCGCCGCCACCGGTGAGGACAATGCCCTGATCGACAATGTCGGCGGCGAGTTCGGGTGCGGTGTTTTCCAGCGCAATCCGGACGCCCTCGACGATTTGGCCAACCGGTTCGGACAGCGCCTCGGCAATCTGGCCCTGGTTGATCGTGATTTCCTTAGGTACGCCGTTGACCAGATCTCGCCCCTTGATGTGGATGGTCAGGCCGATCCCATCGGCGGGGGGCTTGGCGATGCCGACTTCCTGCTTGATCCGTTCCGCCGTCGCTTCGCCGATCAGCAAATTATGGTTGCGGCGGACATAGCTGACGATGGCCTCGTCCATCTTGTCGCCGCCAACCCGGACCGAGGTCGAGTAGGCGACGCCGCGCAGTGACAACACCGCGACTTCAGTCGTGCCGCCGCCAATGTCGACGACCATGCTGCCGATCGGTTCGGTAACCGGCATATCGGCCCCGATAGCTGCGGCCATTGGTTCCTCGATCAGGAACACTTGGCTAGCACCGGCATTCGACGCGGCATCGCGGATGGCGCGGCGTTCGACGCTGGTCGATCCTGACGGGACACAGATCACGATCTCGGGGAAGCGCCACGCGCGCGCCTTGCCACCGTGAACTTTGCGGATGAAGTGCTTGATCATCTCCTCGGCGACATCGATGTCGGCGATGACGCCGTCACGCAGCGGGCGGATCGCCTCGATGCTGCCGGGTGTCTTGCCCATCATCATCTTGGCGTCGTCACCGACTGCCTTCACCCGCTTGACGCCGTTGATCGTTTCGATGGCGACCACAGAGGGTTCGTTGAGCACGATACCGCGACCGCGTACATAGACGACAGTGTTGGCGGTGCCGAGGTCGATGGCCATGTCATGCGACATGAATTTGAAGAAACGCGAAAAGGGAAATGCCATAAAAATGCTGTCTCGTAGCCGGTTAGGCCCGTCTGCCAATGCTTCGAGAATTCCGCTCCGGGCCGGGGTCGCGGGATGGCTGCGCTTGGTCTAGGGGGGTGTCAATGTCAATACGCCGCCTGCCGCCGCATCTGGTTAACCGCATCGCCGCCGGCGAGGTTGTCGAACGTCCTGCGGCGGCGCTGAAAGAGCTCGTCGAGAACGCCATTGATGCGGGCGCAGCACGGATTTCGGTTGTTCTGGCGGGTGGCGGGATCGACGGGATCGAAGTCGTCGATGACGGCTGCGGCATGGATGCTGGCGATATCGCTTTGGCGCTCGAACGCCACGCCACGTCTAAACTGCCCGATGAGTTCATCGAGAACGTCTCGACAATGGGTTTTCGCGGTGAGGCTTTGCCGTCGATTGCAAGCGTTGCGCGTCTGACCATCGAGAGTCGGCCATCCCCACTTTTTGGCCTGGGCGGGGAAGGGTGGTCGCGCACTGTCGATAATGGCGATGTCGTCGCGGACGGCCCTGCCGCATTGCCGCCTGGCACGCGGGTCAGGGTCGAGGGGTTGTTCGCCCGCGTCCCCGCCCGGGCCAAGTTCCTCCGCTCGCCCCGCAGCGAATATGCCGCCTGCGTTGATGTGCTCAAACGCCTCGCGATGGCGCGGCCCGATATTGCGTTCACGCTTGACCATGACGGACGACGAACACTGTCGGTCGCGGCGGAGGAACAAGTGGCGCGGGTCGCGGCACTGACCGACCGCCTGCTCATCGACAACAGCGTGGCCATCGACGCAATCCGCGAAGGGATCCGCCTTGGCGGGGTCGCGGGGTTGCCGACTTTCAATCGCGGCGTGGCCGACCACCAATATCTCTTCGTCAACGGACGACCCGTAAAGGACCGGCTGCTAATCGGTGCGGTGCGCGGTGCCTATGCCGAAATGCTGGCGCGCGACCGGCACGCGGTCGTTGCGCTGTTTCTCGACGTGCCGTGTGACATGGTCGACGTGAACGTGCACCCGGCGAAGACCGAAGTTCGGTTCCGCGACCCCGGCATGATCCGAGGGCTGATCGTGGGTGGCTTGCGCGCGGCGCTTCATGCAGCGGGGCACCGTAGTCAACCGAGGCCGAGCGCGGCGAGTCTGGGGATGTGGACTTCTAGCCCCTCCTCTTCAGGGGAGGGGTTGGGGTGGGGAACACATTCCCAACAACGAACCGGTTTCACGTTTCCGGACCGTCCCCACCCCAACCCCTCCCCCGAGGGTGAGGGGCTTTTCCTACGCGACGCCGCCTACGACTACCGCCCCGCCGCCCGCGCCGAACCCGCCACCGCCCCCACCAACGCCTTCCCGATGGGCGTCGCGCGCGGTCAGGTTGCGGCCACCTATATCGTCGCCGAAGCCGAAGACGGTCTCGTCATCGTCGATCAACACGCCGCGCACGAGCGCCTCGTCCTCGAACGGATGCGCCGAGCGCTAAGGGATTCTGGAGCTAACGGCACCGTCGCGTCGCAACCCTTGCTCCTTCCCGAAGTCGTAGAGTTGGAGGAAACCGCCTGCGACCGGCTCGAAATCCGCATCCCCGAACTCGCCGACCTCGGCCTCGACCTCGAACGCTTCGGCCCCGCCGCAATGCTGGTGCGCGGGGTGCCTGCGATGCTTGGCCAGAGCGATGTACACGGCCTCGTCACCGACCTCGCCGACGAACTCGCAGCATTCGGCGAAGCACTGTCCCTGAAAGAACGCCTTGACCATGTCGCAGCAACAATGGCGTGCCACGGATCGGTGCGCGCAGGGCGCATCTTGTCGGTCGCCGAAATGAATGCGCTACTCCGCGAAATGGAAGTCACCCCACACTCTGGACAATGTAACCACGGTCGCCCAACATGGATAAAACTCGCACACGGCGACATCGAGAAATTGTTCGGGAGGAAGTGATGCGGACTATAGCTGTTCTTGCGCTGTTGGTAGCGACGCCAGTTTTCGCGCAAACCTGCCCATCGCCCGCCGGATGGGCAAAACCGGTGCGCCACCTCGCTGCGCGTGCCCCCGACATGAAGTTCGCGCTCGCCACCGGCACGTCGAACGAGATCAGCCTCCTCGCCGCAAACGCCGTCAAACTCGCCGTGAAGGGCGAACGCCCACCCAAACCCGGCAGCACCGCCGGCCTCGCCGCGCTCGACGTGACCAAAGCGGGCAAGCTCGACATCATCCTGTCGAACGCCACCTATGTCGATCTCGTGCGCGATGGCCGCACCCTGAAACCGACCGGCCACATTGATTTGAAAACGTGCCCGGGCCTGCGCAAATCGGTCGCGTTCGATGTCGTCCCGGGCCGCTACATCGTTCAGCTAACCGGCGCGCCGGAGAAGTCGGTCAAGATGGCGACGGTGGTCAGGTAACAGGCTGCGGATGCTGCCGTCAGCTTGGCGGATACCAATATCTCTTGACCTCGTCCGCCGATGGCGTTCGCGCCAGCAAGAGCATCGCGCTGTCGTCCGATTGCGTCGAAGGGTTCCACCACGTGTCGCCATCGACGAACACGTTTCGAAAAGGGTGGTTGGTCAGACTGTCGTAATAGGGTCCGGTCCATAATCGGATCGGGCCGTCGGGAAAGGTGAATCCACTGGTTGTCATCGCCGTGCCAAACGAATCGGCGCCGCCCCCGCCAACGGATCCGCCAAAATGGTTCAGCAGATCGATCAGCGTCGCCGTGTCGGGCGGGTTCCAGGTTCCGATAACGCCCGTCTCCTGCACGATCGAATTTTGCAGCAGCGACAGCGAGCTATTGAAATCCGACAGCCATTCGTCGTCGCCCCGCTTGATCGGGCCGTAAATCGTGGTGCCGCACATCATCAACCCGCCATCGAGGCTCAGCAGCATGACGGCCGGGGGCAGCGACGACATGGTCGTGACCACGGTTGCGGTTTCTTTGGTCGCCGGATCGGTCCATTCGGTCGAATCCGATTTGGCGCTGCCGCCAAGCACCAATGCGAGCTGCGTGGTACGATTGGTCTTATAGGTCGTCATGACCGCAGCGGCCTGATCAGGCTGTTTCGCGTTGTTGTAATATTCAATCGCATAGGTCACGCTGAGTGCTTGTTGCGCGTCCAACGTTTCCCACTGCGTCTGGATTGCGGTGGCGGCCACGACGTCGAAATTGGTGTGGTGGGTTTGCACCACTCGATTCCAGGCCTCGATGAGGCCGGTGACACCGGCATAGCCGCACAGCGTCTGGTTCCACAGCGCCGGCGCAAGCACGATATTCTGAGTCAGTTCGGCAGAGACGGCCTGCTTGGCGGTTGCCAGTGCGGCGGAATTCTTCGTATCGACGCCGGTCAGGTTGAGGAATAGGCTCGTGAGCGTGGTGTTGGTGGCGATAATGTCGCTCAGCGGCGCGGCCAAACCATTATATTCGATCTGCGTCATCTGGCTGACCAAGCCAGTCATTTGCGCTTCGAGCGCGACGATCTGCGTGCTGATCTGCGACAACTGCGCGTCGATTGCGCTGGTATCGGTGCCGAGTCCCATCGCCGAAAGGATACGGCCGAAGGCGAAAGATCCCGCTTCCCCGGCAAAAGCCTTGGCCAAACCTATACAGATACCGCCTGCCGCAGTAACTGAGTCGCCGTCGCCGAGTTCCATGCAAAAATCCCCCTGCGCTTGGCCCGACGGCGACGATATATAACCGGTCCTGCCAAGGCAATCGGGCGGCCCTGCCGGCTCAAACGCCGTTCGCCGCCCCCAGCACTGCCCGCACGCTTGCGGTTGCCACATCCACGTCGATCCCCACGCCCCAAACCGTCTTGCCCCCCGCCGTCCGACATTCGAGATACGCCGCCGCCTGCGCGTCGCTGCCTAATCCCAGCGTGTGTTCGGTATAGTCGATCACGTCGAGCACCACACCCTGTTCGGCAATCGCCGCAACAACTGACGAGATCAGGCCGTTGCCGCGTCCGCTGACGCTGCGCTCAACGCCATCCACGATCAGCTTGCCCGCGAAAAGCCGGTCGCCGTTCGACGCGCGGGTTTCTTCGTAATCGCCCAGATCGAACCGCCCGCCGCCCAGATATACCCGCTCGAATTCGCCCCAGATGTCGGCGGCGTTCAGTTCGCGGCTGGTCTCGTCGGCGAGCGCCTGCACATAACGGCTGAAATCGGCCTGCATCCTTTTGGGCAGTTTCAGCCCCTTGTCCTGTTCGAGCACCCAGGCGACGCCGCCCTTGCCTGACTGCGAATTCACGCGGATGACCGCTTCGTAATCGCGGCCTAGATCCTTGGGGTCGATGGGCAGATAGGGCACTTCCCACAGTTCGTCGTTGCGCGCTTCCTGCGACGCAAATCCCTTTTTGATCGCGTCCTGATGCGATCCGCTGAATGCCGTGAACACAAGGTCGCCAACATAGGGCTGGCGCGGGTGGGTGGGAATATTGGTGCAATATTCGACCGTCTTCACGACGCTGTCGATGTCGGAAAAGTCGAGGCCGGGATCGACCCCTTGCGTGTACATGTTGAGTGCGACCGTCACCAGATCGACGTTCCCCGTCCGCTCGCCATTCCCAAGCAGGCAGCCCTCGACGCGGTCCGCGCCCGCGAGTAACCCAAGCTCGGTCGCCGCGACGCCAGTGCCGCGATCATTGTGCGTGTGCAGTGAGATCACCACGGCCTCGCGGTTCGGGATGTTGCGCCCGAACCATTCGATCTGGTCGGCGTAGATATTGGGCGTCGCACATTCGACGGTGGCGGGCAGGTTGAAGATGATCGGCTTTTCCGCCGTTGGCCGGAGCACGTCCATCACTGCCGCGCAGACTTCGGTCGAAAACTCGATCTCGGCAGTCGAAAACGTCTCCGGCGAATATTCGAACTGCCAGTCGGTTCCGGGACGCCTGGCGGCTTCATCGCGCAGCATCATCGCGGCATCGACCGCAATCTGCTTGATCGCGGCCTTATCCATCCCGAACACAATCTTGCGCCACGCCGGGCTGACCGCGTTATACACATGGACGATGGCACGCGGCGCGCCTTCGAGCGAGCGGAACGATGTTTCGATCAGGTCGCGTCGCGCCTGGGTCAACACCTGCACGGTGACATCGGCGGGGATGCGGTCGTTCTTCACCAGCCCCGAGATAAAATCGAATTCCGTCGCGCCTGCGCTGGGGAAGCCGACCTCGATTTCCTTGACCCCGATACGACAGAGCAGGTCAAAGAACCGCGCTTTTTTCTCCGAATCCATCGGATCGATCAGCGCCTGATTGCCGTCGCGCATGTCGGTCGACAGCCAACGCGGGGCATGGGTGATCGTCCGCGACGGCCATTGACGGTCGGGCAAATCAATGGGCGGGAAGGGGCGGTATTTTTGGGAGGGGTCGCGCAGCATATCGGGCACTCGTTGCTTCGAGGGGTGTCTGAAATTGTCCCTTAAGCGCGTGTGCGCGAACCGCGCACGACGATGGTCGCGCCTAAGGGCGCGTTAGTCGAAGCAGCAGGGCGCGGGTGCGCGTCATGGGAGTGCGATAGGCGGATTAG
>JANNCK010000244.1:0-3179 GCA_031386545.1 Sphingomonadales bacterium | reverse complement strand
GCAAGGGAGAGATTTGGCGTGATGTTTACGGGCGCTTCAAGCGGCTAGGTGTTGAGCACGGCTATGAAATCCGTTGGAAGCTTGTTTACGCTAAAGACTATGGCGTGCCGCAGAACCGTCCAAGGGTGCTGATCGTCGGTGTGCGGACAGACGTTGCCGAACGCATGGGCCAATCGATCAGCCTTTCTGCGGACAAAGAGGATGCCGTCCTCTGCAACCTGCTACCTCCGCACGGGGAAAAAGCTCCCGATCTGGAAGAAGTATTTGGCGACTTGATCGACAAACAAGTCACCAAACGTCTTAAGGAACAGGATTTCAAAGGGGGATTTGCCACAGTTTGTTACCCCAAACCGGCAATCGGCAAGTGGCAAAGCTATTACCGACCTGCTGGACTGGGGGCGGCACTGGCACCAGTTGCCGAGCATGAATACAGCAAGCACTCGGCACATATCGTACGAAAATTCTCGGCGATGCTGATTTCAGGTGGTGTGATACCCGAGGAGTTCCAAACCAAGAAATTCGCGCAGCGCGTCCTCCCCAAGCGGTGGGGCAACAGGGGGCCGACAATCACGGCATGCTGCTTGGCCGACGACTATGTCCACTTTAGCCAGCCCCGCTCGCTGACTGTGCGCGAATGGGCGAGGCTCCAAACCTTCCCGGACAACTATATTTTCAAAGGGAAGCGCACGACGGGCGGCGTAAGGCGGGCGGGGAATCCACTGGAAGGAAACTTCGAACGCGAAGCTCCCAAATACACACAAATCGGCAACGCCGTGCCTGTGAAACTTGCTGAAACAATCGCGTTACACTTTGACAAATTGCTTGGGATGGCGGGTTACTGACGGCCTATCCATGTATTATGAGTTCCGGTAACGCTTCGCTATTGTCTAGCGCCTTGCGTGTCTGGCAAAACTTGCCCTCGACCCTTCTGGGCTGAATGGAATAACGCCTCCAGAGCGCGACCGGTGCCGTGCGTGATCTCTACCCCCCAAAATTCTGTCCGTGCAACGAACCGTGGCCCTTGCGCGTTGAGCGCCCACTTCACCGGAAAAAAGGAACACCTCATGCGACGTCTCGCCCTTCTCCTCGCGCTCGCCACCACCACGGCGGGCCTCGCCGTTGCCGCCCCCGCCGTCGCGCAGACCCGCGCCGAAGATGCCCGCTTTGCCACTGCACAGGACCGCATGGACCGCGAACTCGCGCTGTTCCGTGCTGAGTCAGACCGCTACCGTGCCGCGCGCAACAACGACCGTCGCGGCGGTTATCGCGACCGGAACTACAACAACGGCCAGTATAACGACGACCGGTACAATGATGAACGCGTCGAAACCGGGTACGAGCCATCGCGCTATTATCGTGACGATGCCCGCTATCAGGAGCGCGTGCTGGCATCGGACGACCGCGTGTACCGCGGCAACGACGGCCGCTATTACTGCAAGCGCAGCGACGGCACGACCGGCCTCATCATCGGCGCGGCCGGTGGCGGTGTCCTTGGCAATGTGATCGACGGCGGGCGTTCGCGCACGGTCGGCACGCTGATCGGGGCAGCACTTGGCGGTCTTGCCGGACGCGCGATCGAGCGCAACCAGGCGGAAGTGCGCTGTCGCTAACGGAATGGGGGGGGGCGGCGCGCACGGCGTCGCCCCTACACCCGCACCACAACCCCAACATCAGGCGATGTTCGCCCCTCGACTGCGGCAACCCACGCCGGGATCGCCTCGGCCAGTCCCGCAACTTCCGCTATTTTCACCAGCTTGGCCGCATCGTCCGCGAACGCGCGCCAGCGGTCGGCCACCGCCAGCTGGAACCCCTTTGGCCCCAGCTCGGCAATTGTCGTCGCGACATGGTCCGGTGCAAAGAACAGCACCGGCTTTGGCCCTGAAATGTCGCGCGCGCCAAACCCGCCCCGGTTCTGCCAGTCGGTAACGCCGACGAGGCACGAATACTTCAGATCGCCCCCCACAGCCTCATGCAGCGCCGCCAAGGTCGCGCCATTACCCGCGAAATCGACCGAAACGGCGCTACCCGCCCCGATCTCACCCATCTCGTCATAGCCCATCACGACATCATACAGCCCCGTCCGCTCGACAAACCCGATGTTCTTGGCCGAGGTCAGCCCGATCCGCTGAATATCCGGCGACGCCGCCCGCGCGACATGGGCCAGCGCCATCGCGGTCTTTGACGAGGCACTGGTAACGATCAGCCGCTGCGCGCCGTGCCAGCTGTCCCCGTTTTCATTCGCGCGGTGGAACATCGCCTCGATCAAGAAACTGGTCAGGAATAATGGCTCGAAAACGGCACGCACATCTTCGCCGCCGGGCACATGCCCCGGGTCAGCGTTCAGCCGCCGGTACTGGTTGTAAACCGCCGCCCGCGCCTGCCGATGCGCCGCACCATCGGTAAATCCGCCCGCGCTGGTCCGCACCGGCTCGACCACCAGATGCGTCGCCATCGGCAGATAACCATAGACCCGCTCGCCCGCTGTCAGCCCGGTATCGCCCGCATCAATGACGGTCGCATGGCCCCACACCGGCACGATACCCTGCCCGTCTGCACCTGCCGGAAAAAAGTCCCAGTAGCCGAACGCATCGCCGATTGCCCCGTACGTCACATTATTGGACGTGATGGCAAACTGGTCGACCTTCAGCAGCGCCTGCCCGGAGGCGAGCACCGGCAAGGAAATTTCAGTCAGCGCGGTTTCGGCAATCGCACTGCGGGAAACGGTAATCTGGTGGGACATAAATCTCTCCTCAAATCAGATAGTAATCGGCCACCCGGTCAAGCGCCATCCCCATCACCAGCCGTCCGCTACGCGCCGGCCAGCCCAGCGCCCGTTCGGCATCGGGCACGCTTTCGCACGCACACACCGTCCGCCATAAAATATCCGATAGTCCCGCCCCCGCCGCCGCAATTGCCGCGTCGAACCGCTGCTTGGCCGCCACCTGTGCTGTTGTCCGGTCGAGCGCATCGGGGGCCAGCCCACGCGCGCCGCTGACGCCACTCGCATCCCACCGCATCGTTACGCTGGGGCTGAGCGATGCCCGCTCGAAATCACCGCGCAGCTTTTCCCCCGCATCAAACTGGCGGATCGAAACAAGCCCGCGCGACCGCAACCAGCCCAGCGGGCTTTCGGACAGGTTCATCGTCACTTGTCTGCCCGAACCGGGGATGCGTTGGTC
>JANNCK010000232.1:0-2130 GCA_031386545.1 Sphingomonadales bacterium | reverse complement strand
GCTGACCCGGAAATTCGGCAACCGTATCGCCATCGTCGAACCGCACGTCGCCGAGCTGCCCAAAGTGTTATCGGACACCGGCGCGACACTCATTGATATCGACAGCGCGCTCGCAGACTGCGACACGATGATCGTGCTGGTTGATCACGACATCTTCAAATCCGTTCCTGCCGACGAGCGGGCGGGCAAGATCGTCTACGACACGCGGGGAATCTGGGGCCAAAACTGACGATGGCATTGACCCGTGTCCTGCCGTTCGGCGATGCAGCGATGGGTGAGGCTGCCGCGATTATTGCTGCAGGAGGCATTGTCGCGGTGCCGACCGAGACGGTCTATGGCCTTGCGGGGGATGCGACCTCCGACCGCGCGGTTGCAGCGATCTATACAGCAAAAGGAAGGCCGAGCTTCAATCCGCTCATCGTCCATGTCCGCGACCTCGATCATGCCTGTGAGATTGGCGTGTTCGACGCAGACAGCACGGCGCTGGCGCAACGCTATTGGCCGGGACCGCTGACCCTCGTTGTCCCCCTCCGATCCGACGCGGGCCTTGCCGCCGGTGCGACGGCGGGTCTCGCCACCGTCGCGCTGCGTGCGCCGCTCCATCGCGCGATGCGGGCGTTGCTCGAAGCCACCGGCAAACCTCTCGCCGCACCCAGCGCCAACGCCAGCGGTGGCATCAGCCCGACCCGCGCTGAACACGTCCTGCGCAGTCTCGACAAGCGTATCGCGCTGGTGATCGACGATGGCGCAACGGCTGGCGGGATTGAATCGACGATTGTCGCAGTGAGCGACGGCCAAGTCCGCCTCTTACGTCCCGGCCCGGTCATGATCGACGGTACGGCGGGCGATAACAGCTCGAAGATCGAAGCCCCTGGCCAACTCGCCGCGCATTACGCGCCGTCGAAGCCGCTTCGGATCGAGGCTAGTGCTGCTGATCCCGATGAATGGCACATCGGTTTCGGGGCCATCCCCGGCGGTGTAACATTGAGTGCGACGGGCGATCTTGCCGAGGCCGCCTCGCGCCTGTTCGATCTGCTCCACGCCGCTGACCTAAACAAGCACCCGCGCATCGCGGTTGCGCCGGTCCCGCACACCGGCATAGGCATTGCGATCAACGACCGCTTGCGCCGCGCGGCGGTCGGTTCGGGAGGTCGCGCATGAACATCCTCGTCACTGGTGCCGCCGGGTTCATCGGCCACGCCGTCACCCGCGCCCTGCTCTCACGCGGCGATGTCGTCACCGGCATCGACAACCTCAACGATTACTACCCCGTCCAGCTCAAACGCGACCGGCTCGCCAACATCGGCCGACAGAGCAATGCCTCCTTCACTTTCCACCATATCGATTTCGCCGATGACAAGGCGCTCGATGCCGCTGTGTCGGGGCAGAGCTTCGACGCCATCGTCCACCTCGGTGCCCAAGCAGGCGTGCGCTACTCCCTCGAAAACCCGCGCGCCTATGTGCAGGCAAATCTTGTCGGTCACCTCAACATGCTGGAGTTCGCCCGCACGTCGGGCACGCCGATGGTCTATGCCTCGTCATCCTCAGTCTATGGAGGCAACGAGAAAATGCCGTTCGCGGTCGAGGACCGCGTCGATCACCCGATGTCGCTCTACGCCGCGACGAAAAAGGCCGACGAGTTGATGAGTGAAACCTACGCCCATCTCTACCGCGTTCCCCTCACTGGCCTGCGCTTTTTCACAGTCTATGGCCCCTGGGGCCGCCCCGATATGGCCCCGTGGCTGTTCACCAAAGCGATCCTTGGCGGTGAACCGATCAAGGTGTTCAACCACGGCAAGATGCAACGCGACTTCACCTATATTGACGACATTGTTGCAGGCGTGATCGCATGTGTGGACCACCCCCCCGTCGATGACGGCACCGCCAAACCCGGCGGCAGTGTCGCCCCGCACGCGATCTACAACATCGGCAACAACCGCCCCGAGGAGCTGATGCGCTTCATCGAGATCATCGAGCAGGCTACCGGCAAGACAGCAATCAAGGACTTCCAGCCGATGCAGCCCGGTGACGTCCCCGCCACCTACGCCGACATCGACGCCATCGTGCGCGACAAGGGCTATGCGCCGACGACACCGCTAGAGGTGGGGTTACCGAGGTTCGTGGAGTGGT
>JANNCK010000228.1:0-16974 GCA_031386545.1 Sphingomonadales bacterium | reverse complement strand
GCTGACCGCGATTGCCGAGGTGCGCGTCGCCAAGGGACCGCCGCTGTTCCTGAAAGTCGCGCCCGATTTAACCTCTGCTGACATCGACGGGATTGTGAAGGCGGCAGCGGGCCGGGTCGATGCGCTGGTGATTTCCAACACGACCGTCATGCGGTTCGAAAATCTGCGCTCACCGCACAAAAGCGAGGCGGGCGGGCTGTCAGGCAAGCCATTGCGCGGCCATGCCTATGAGCGACTGCGCGATTTCCGGCGCGCCACCGGCGGGTCGATCCCGATGATCGGGGTCGGCGGCATCGATTGTGCCGAAGAGGCCTATGCCCGCATCCGCAGCGGCGCGTCGCTGGTCCAGCTCTATTCCGCGCTGGTTTATCGTGGCCCCGGGCTGGCACGCGAAATTGCCGATGGCCTCGCCCGCCAGGTCAGGCATGACGGATTTGCAACCATCGCCGAGGCGGTGGGGGTAGACGCGGTTTAACTTACCGCCCTAGTGTTATGTCATGATCCGCAAACTCATCGGGCTGCTCGCCCTTTTCACCGCCCAGCCCGCGCTTGCCAATGGGGGCGCAGTCTCTGCCGCTGACCCCCGCGCTGCCGAGGCCGGACAGGAAATCCTGCGCGCAGGCGGCAGTGCCGCCGATGCCGCGATGGCGATGATGCTGGCGCTGACGGTCGTCGAACCGCAGTCGTCGGGGATCGGCGGCGGCGGGTTCATCCTCTATCACGATGCCAAAACCGGCCGGATCGGCACCGTTGACGGGCGCGAGAAAGCACCGAAAAGCGCAACGCCGGATTTGTTTCTGAACGCGGAGGGCAAGCCACTCGGCTTTCTACAGGCGTTCCCGGGCGGCAAATCGGTCGGTGTCCCCGGCAATATCCGCCTTATGGAACGCGTCCATGCGCGCTGGGGCAAGCTGGCGTGGGGCAAGATTTTCCAGCCGGCGATCAAATTGGCCGACGAAGGCTATACCGTCAGCGGACCGACCGCTGCACTGCTCCGCGCGGTCGCCCCGTTGTGGAAGGATTTTCCGGCGGCGCGCGCCATTTATTGGGATGGCGACCGACCCAAGGCGATGGGCGCGACGGTCAAAAATCCTGCGCTTGCGGCCATGTTGCGCCGCATTGCCAAGGGTGGCGCACGGGCGTTCTACTCGGGACAAACCGGACGCGCGATTACCGCGGCCGTCGCGGAGTCGACGCGCAGCCCGGCCCAACTCACCGCCGCCGATCTCGCGGCCTATCGCGTCGTTGACCGCGCCGCCGTCTGCCGCCCGTACCGCCAGTATAAAGTCTGCGGCATGGGGCCGCCGTCATCGGGCGCAACCACGGTGTTGCAGATGCTTGGCATGATCGAGCGGTTCGACATGAAGGCACTCGGCCCCGATAATGCGACCAGCTGGCATGTCATCGCCGAGGCTATGGGTCTGGCCTACGCCGACCGCGAGAAATATCTGGGTGATCCCGGCTTTGTGAAAGTGCCGGTCGCAGGGTTGCTCGATCCCGCCTATCTGAAGGGCCGCTCGGCACTGATTTCGGCAACGACGTCGCTGCCGAAATATGAGGCGGGAACCCCGCCGGGTGCCGAAGCGCGCACGGCGGCCCTCTCTTCCGAAGTTGCCGGCAACACGCATTTTGTCGCGGTCGATGGCGCCGGCAATGTTGCGAGCATGACCTCCACCGTCGAGGGGGCGTTCGGGAGCCAGCTGATCGCCGAGGGCATGGTGCTCAACAACGAGTTGACCGATTTCACCTTTGCCCCCGTCAAGGATGGCGCGCCGGTTGCCAATGCCGTCGCACCGGGCAAGCGCCCGCTGTCGTCAATGTCGCCAACGATCGTTTATGGCCCCGACGGCAAACCTGTGCTGGCGGTCGGTTCGGCGGGCGGCAAGCGGATCATCATGCATGTGATGAAGGCGCTCGTCGGCGTGCTCGACTGGGGCCTGCCCGCCAAAGACGCGCTGGCCCTGCCCAATATCTATTTCGGTGGCGATGCGATATTGGTCGAGCGCGATACCAAGCTGTCGGCGATGTCGGGCGAACTGGCCCGGCTGGGCCGGACGGTCGTCTCGTCCGATCTGCCGTCGAAACTCAATGCTGTCGAACGGACAGCAGACGGCTGGCGCGGTGCCGCCGACCCGCGCTCGAAAGGTGAAGCGCTAAGCGAGTAAAGCCGACGTAGCGAAAAGCACGCGGTACGAAGGAGAGACATGCGGACGTTTGAGACATTCCCCAACCTCGTGACGATGTTCTTCACGCGCGCGCGTGAAAACGGTGACGCACCCTTCCTGTGGCACAAGGGAGGTAATGGCTGGCAGTCGCGCAGCTGGGCGCAGACCGCCCGCGAGGTGGCAAGCCTCGCCGCGGCGCTCAAGAATATGGGCCTGAAGCGCGGGGACCGCGTGATGCTGGTCAGCGAAAACCGCCCCGAATGGTGCATTGCCGATCTCGCGATCATGGCGGCGGGGTGCGTGACGGTACCGACCTATGTCACCAATACCGAGCGCGACCACGCGCATATCCTCGGCGATTCGGGCGCAAAGGCGGCCATTGTCTCGACCGCGAAACTGGCGCGAACCCTGTTACCTGCCGTGATTCGCTCGGCACATTGCAAGACGGTGATCGGGGTCGAAGACATTCGCGTCGGCCAGTCGGGTGACATCGTGCTGCACGACTGGGCGGCCTTGATCGCGGCAGAAGCGCCCGATGTCGCAGCCGCTACCGCCGCCGCCGATTTTGCCCGCAGCGACCTTGCCTGCCTGATCTACACCAGCGGGACCGGCGGTGCACCGCGCGGTGTGCAACAGCACCATGGCGCGATCCTCCACAATGTCGCGGGCTGTATCGACATCATGTCGAACGATTATGGCTGGGGCGACGAAATCTTTCTGTCATTCCTGCCGCTCAGCCATGCCTATGAACATTCGGGCGGGCAGTTCCTGCCGATTGGCCTCGGCGGGCAAATCTATTATGCCGAAGGCCTCGAAAAGCTTGCTGCCAATATCGAGGAAGTGCGCCCGACCATGATGGTGGTGGTGCCGCGCCTGTTCGAAGTGCTGCGCGCGCGGATCGTCAAGAATATCGAGAAACAGGGCGGTCTGGCGCCCAAGCTGCTTCAGCGGGCGCTGTCGCTGGGGGCCAAAGACCTCGGGAAAGGCGTGCCCTTCTGGGATAAGCCGGTCGATTTCTTCATCCGCAAAACCCTGCGGCCCAAGGTGCAGGCAAAGTTCGGCGGGCGGATCAAGGCACTGGTATCGGGCGGCGCGCCGCTCAATCCCGAGATCGGCGTGTTCTTTCATGCGCTCGGGCTGACGTTGTTGCAGGGCTATGGCCAGACCGAGTCCGGCCCGGTCATCAGCTGCAACCGGCCCAAGGCGGGGCTCAAGATGGACACGGTCGGCCCGCCGATGAAGGATACCGAAGTCCGCATTGCCGAAGACGGCGAAATCCTCGTGCGCGGCGAACTCGTCATGCACGGCTATTGGAACAACGAGGCGGAGACTGCGCGCGTACTGATCGATGGCTGGCTCCACACCGGCGATGTCGGCCACATCGACGATGCGGGCCGCATTGTTATCACCGACCGCAAGAAAGACCTGATCGTCAACGACAAGGGCGACAATGTTTCCCCGCAAAAGGTCGAGGGGATGCTGACCCTGCAACCCGAAATCATTCAGGCGATGGTCGTCGGTGACAAGCGCCCGCACCTCGTCGGCCTTGTCGTCCCCGATCCCGAATGGCTAATGGACTGGGCCGTCGCCAACGACGTCAAGCCCGATTGTGCGACATTGTGCGGCGATCCCGCCGTCCACCGCGCGATCATGGCGGCGGTGGACCGCGTCAATGCCGAACTGTCGGTGACAGAGAAAGTGCGGCGTGTTGTCCTGACAGCGGATGCCTTTACCGTCGATAACGAGATGCTGACGCCGTCGATGAAAATCCGGCGGCACAAGATCCGCGAAGCTTACGGCGAGCGGCTGGACGCGTTGTACAAGGGGTAAGCGTGCGCCCCGGCATTGCTTGCTTATGCCGGGGGCCACTTTGCAGACGCATCTAAGCACTTCACCTTGGACAAGCTATTCCCTAGGATCGGGGAAACGCCGAGGGACATATTATGAAGCAAAAACTTACGGTTAGCGTCGCAGCCATAATTGCCAGCGTGCTCGTTCCTGCGGCGAACGGCGTAGCGCAAGCACCCGCCGCGCCGGCAACCGCCCTCAGCGAGGATACCCGGCTGACCGCGTTCCTCGACACCGAATTTGCCGAAGTCGTCAAACAGCAGCCCCAGCTCGCCACCCGGCTCGGCATCAAGGACGGCGGCGGTCGCTGGAACGATATTGGCGATCAGGCGGCGGTTGCCCAGCTCGCGTGGCGCACAGCCAGCGCCGTGCGGATGAAGGCGCGGTTTGACCGCGCGCGCCTGTCACCGGAAGCGCAAGTCAATTTCGACATCTGGGCGCTTGAGGCGGACCGTGCCGCGCTGTCGCAGGCCAACCGGCGCTATCGCCCGCCGTTTTATTCCCGCCTGTATTCGGCGCACAGCCAGCTGCCCGACTTCCTTGTCAACACCCACAGCGTCGGTGATGTCGCCGATCTCAAAAACTATATCGCCCGGTTGCGCGGAATGCCGGCGGTGTTCGATGTCGCCATCGCGCGGAGCAAGGCCAGCAGCGCCGCCGGTATCCGTGCCCCGAAATTCCAGATCGAAACGATCATCGACGGTAGCGAAAAACTGACCAGCGGCGCGCCCTTTGGCCCCGGCCCCGATGCCGCGCTGTGGGCCGATGTGAAGGCCAAGACCGAAGCGCTGGTGACCACCGGCAAACTGCCACGCACCAAGGCCGACACGCTGCTCGCCGAGGCGCGCACCGCCATTCTCGCCCTGAAGCCCGCCTATGGCCGCGTCATCGCCTGGGCCAAGACCGAATTGCCGATGGCCCCCAGCGGTCGGGTCGGGGCGATCTCGCTGCCGGGCGGCGCGGATTATTACGCCAACGAGCTGAAGCTCAATACGACGACCGACTATACCGCCGACCAGATCCACGCCATTGGTCGCAAAGAGGTCGCCCGCATCGAGGGCGAGCAAGACGCGCTGGCGCAAACGGCAGGGTTCAAGGACCGCAGCGCCTATTATGCCGAACGCGCCCGGGCGTTTCCGCCGCGGCCCTATGACGATGAAGCGCGGGCGGCATATCTCGCCACCGCCAACAGCTTCGTGACAAAAACCCGCACGCTGATCGGTGATTATTTCGGCATGTTGCCCGCCTACCGGATCGAAGTCGTCCGCGAGCCAGCGTTTAGCGAAGTTGCGGGCGGTGCGGCACACGCGTCACCGCCGAGCCCCGATGGGGCGCGCCCTGCCCGGACCTATGTCCACCTCGTCGGCAATACGACCGATCCTGCCGCGCTCTACACGCTGATGTGCCACGAGGCGGTTCCCGGCCATAATATGCAGGGCGACATTCAGGTCCGGCAGCGCGGCGGGCCGAAGTTTCGTTCGGTCACCGGCTATGTCGCCTTTGGTGAGGGCTGGGCGCTCTACGCCGAAGCCCTGTGCAAGGAAATGAACGCCTTTCCCGACGTTGCAGCCGATTTCATGCGGCTGGACGCCGAACTGTTCCGCGCCGCGCGTCTCGTCACCGATACCGGCATCCATGCGCTGGGTTGGACCGAGGACGAGGCCGTGACCTACATGAACGCTACGGGTCGCCAACCCATGCAACGCTCGCGGTCGGAAGTGCGCCGTTATATCACGCTGCCCGGGCAGGCCACCGGCTACAAGATCGGTATGCTCAAGATCGTCGAGCAGCGCAAAAAGGCCGAAGCTGCACTCGGCGCGAAGTTTGATATAAAGGGGTTCCACGACCTGCTCATCGCGTCGGGTTCGCAGCCACTGTCGATCCTTGAACGCCGGGTCGATGACTGGATTGCGCTGCGGTTGCGGTAAGGGAACACTGGTGCCGCTTAGGTGACTCGAACACCTGACCCTCGCATTACGAATGCGATGCTCTACCGGCTGAGCTAAAGCGGCATAACCAGTGGAGCGCGCGCATATCAGCGTCGTCGTCCCCCGACAAGTGTCCCGCAGCCTGCGCGCCGCCTTAACGGGTTGGTAACCAAATGCAGTGCATCCCGAAGTCTGGCAAACTCAAGGACCAGTTGGGGGTTACGGCCGATGGATAGGCTTCAGGATTTCGCACGGGAGACCGGGGGCGAAGCCACCGAAACGACGGAACACGACGCGGCAATTGACGCGCCTGTTGTCATCGGCACCGACGAGCGTCGTATGCATGTGCGCGCCTATAATTATTGGGTATCGATGCTTGATGGGCGTTCCTACCCCTGCGTCGAGGATATCGAGCTCGACAACACCACCGATTTTGGCCCGCACAGCGTGCTGCTTGATTTCACCCATGCGGGCGAAAATCCGGCAATCGCCTGGCTTGGCGAGAAGCTGCGCACCGAGTGCGACCTGCCCGAAAGCGTTGCCAGTGTGTCCGAAGTGCCAGCGCGGTCCCTGTTGTCGCGGCTGACCGATCATCATTTGCAGATCATCGCGAACCGCGCGCCGATCGGGTTTGAGGCTGAATTCCAGAATTCACGCGGCAACAACACGATGTACCGCGGTATCCTGCTCCCGTTCTCTTCCGACAATGACACGATTGATTTCATCTACGGCGTCATCAACTGGAAAGAGGTCGCTAGCGATGCCGAGATCGATGCCCTCGAACGCGAGATGCGCGACAGTATTACCCACGCACCCGCCCGCCCGATGGTCCCGGTATGGGCCGACGGGCCGAGCGGATCGCCACAGCCTGCCGCCGAGCTGCCGCTTGTCGATGAAGAGCCCGAAGCGACGCCGGTTGGTGACGACGAATCGCTGGGCGACTGGCTTGCCGCTGCCCGCGCGAATGCCGATGTCGCGCTGACGGCGGATACCCGCAGCCGGGGTGCGCTCTACCGCGCGCTGTCGGGTGCCTATGATTTCGCGCTCGTCGCCGACCAGCGTGCCGGGGAATATGCGGCGCTGCTTGCCGAGAGCAAGATCGCCGTCCAGGCCCGCGCGCCGATGACGCCGGTCGTGAAGCTCGTGTTCGGCGCGAACTACGACAAGACGCGGCTTACCGAATTTGCCGCTGCCCTTGGCTTCGCACAGCGTCGCCAATTGCCCGCGGGGGGCATGAAGCTGTTTCTCGAAAACTTCCCGGGCGGCCTGAAGGCGATTGTCGCGGCCGAACGCCGCGAGCGTCGCCCCGAGGACAAGCCGGTCAAGCCCGATGCCCTGCGCGAACGGGCCCGCGAACTGCCCGAGCAGGCCTATCTGACGCTGTCGGGCAATGATGAGTTTGTCATCATGGTTGCGCGCCGCGTCGATGCCGACCGTGTTGCCATCATCGGGGTGGTCGGCGACGACAAACCGCTGCTTGACCGGGCGCTCAAGCATATCGTGGAATAATGCTGCACGCTCCTTGAGGTCGCAACTTGGCGGGCGCATAGCAATGTATCGACAAGACAACGATACGGATGCCCGACCCTATGGCTGCCCCCCGCGTGAACGACCCTGCTGTCTCTGGCGACCCGAAACATATTGATCTGCTGGCCAAGGCGCTGGTGACTGGCGCGTTGCCGGGCGAGACTGACGGCTTTGCCAAGGATGACCGCCGTGCGGCGGCGGCACTGGCACTCGCCGCTCTTGACGGACGGCGCGGCGATGCCCCCGCCATCAGGATCGAATCGGGTATTGACGCCACTGGCCGTCGTCTGATGCGTCTCGCCATTGCCAATGATGACATGCCGTTTCTGGTCGATTCGATTGCCGATGCGATCACGGCGCAGGGTCTGGCCATCGA
Organism: Sphingomonadales bacterium; assembly: GCA_031386545.1. Lineage (GTDB taxonomy): Bacteria > Pseudomonadota > Alphaproteobacteria > Sphingomonadales > Sphingomonadaceae > Sphingomonas_O. Next base: position 9,130 of record JANNCK010000228.1, on the reverse strand, counting down.
CCGCATTCTCCACCCGATTGTTGCGGTAGTCCGGACCAAGGACGGTGGCTTTGGCGGACTTGGCGACAAAGGCGCACGAACGTCGCTGATCTATATGGAGACCGAACGCGCCGACGCGCGGGTGCGCCATGATCTGGCCGCCGCAATTGCGACTTCGCTGAGCCATGTCCGCGCGGCGGTGACCGATTGGGCGGCGATGAAAGCTGCGCTCGCCGTTGATGCAGAAGGACTGGGTACCAGCGAGCGCGGGGGTGAAGGGGCCAAGCTCATGCACTGGCTCCTTGAACGGAACTTCACGCTGCTCGGGTCGGCCAGCTACCCGGCCAAAGGGAGCACCAAGGATGCGCTGGGGATTGCCGGGGCGATTGGCGACGCTGTGCTTGCGCCCGAGCAACGGGTGAAGGCGCGTGACTGGCTCGCGACGAACCCCGGGCCGATGCTCGCCAAGTCGAACTTCCTGTCGACCGTCCACCGCCGTGCGCCGCTTGACCTGATCGTCGTGCCGTCGGGCGATGGCATTCGCATCCATGCCGGGCTGTGGACGAGTGCCGCGCTGGCCGCGGCACCGCAGGATATTCCGGTGCTGCGCGAACGACTGGTGTCGCTGATGGCGAAATACGGGTTTTCGGCTGATGGCCATGCGGGCAAGGCGCTGGCGCATGCGCTGACCGACCTGCCGCATGACTTGTTGCTCGCGATCGACGCCGCAACGCTCGAACGCCTCGCGCTCACCGCGATGTCGCTGGCCGACCGGCCCCGCGCCGATCTGGTGCTGACCCGTGATGCACTCGACCGGCATATGTTTGCGTTTGTCTGGCTGCCGCGTGACGAACTGACCACGGCGCGACGCATTGCGATTTCGGAGATGATTGCGACGGCGGCAGACGGTGATTTGCTCAGCTGGTCGATTGATCTGGGCGACGGTGAAGTGGCGCTGATCCGGTACACTTTCGACCGGCGGCAGGCGGGGCGCGAGCCCGACGAGGCCAAACTGCGCGCCGCGCTGGTCGCGATGGTGCGCGGCTGGGTCGAGGCCGTCGAGGCGAGCCTGATCGCAGCGGGCGACCATAGTGGCGCGACGCGGCTGGCGCTGCGCTATGCAGAAAGCTTTCCGCAGCCGTACCGGACCGGGGCCGGACCGGACGAAGCGGCACGCGATATTGTGCGATTGGCTGAGCTGGATACCCCGACCGACCGGCAAGTGCGGCTCTACCGCCGCGCAAGCGATGCAAAGTCCCGGCTGCGCCTAAAGCTCTACAGTCTTGCGCCCGTGATGCTGTCCGACGTCGTGCCGGCGCTTGAAAATTTCGGGTTCCGTGTGGTCGAAGAGGTCTCGACCCTGATCGGTGACGGCACTTTGGGGCATATGCACCGGTTCGTGCTCGATCTGGGCGCGGGCGATGCCGCAGCTTTGCTCTTGCGGGCGATGATCGTCGAGGGCGCCATCGCCACCGTGCTTGAAGGGTCGGCAGAGAACGACCGCTTCAACGAGCTGGTCGTGGCCGCTGCCTTCGATCCGCGCGCCGTTGTCCTGCTCCGTGCGATGTTCCGTTATTTGCGCCAGACCGGCCTGACCTATGGCCTGATTACCGTGGTCGAGGCGCTCCGCCGTCATCCGCACATCGCCCGTGCGGTCGTCGATCTGTTTGCCGCACGCCACGATCCGTCAGCCAAAAAGCGCGACACCCTGCGCGAGGCTGCCGAAGCCGCCATCGAGCGCGGCTTGTCACAGGTCGCCGCGATTGACGAGGACCGCGTGCTGCGGCTGCTTCGCGCGGTGGTCCGCGCCACGCTCCGCACCAATTTCTACGCGCCGGCCGGGCAGACCGCGATTGCGTTCAAATTCGACAGCGCCAAGGTGCCGGGTCTCCCAGCCCCCGTGCCGTGGCGCGAGATCTGGGTCTATAGCCCGCGTGTCGAAGGCATCCACTTGCGTGCCGGCCCCGTGGCGCGCGGCGGCCTGCGCTGGTCCGACCGGCGCGACGATTTCCGCACTGAAATTCTGGGCTTGATGAAGGCCCAGCGTGTCAAGAATGCCGTCATCGTGCCGACCGGGGCGAAGGGCGGCTTCTTCCCCAAAATGCTGCCCAATCCGGCGACCGACCGCGATGCGTGGCTCGCGGAGGGGACCGAAAGCTACCGCGTCTTCATCCGGACCTTGCTGTCGATCACCGACAATATCGTCGAGGGCAAGGTCGTGCACCCGGCGCAGGTCGTGGTTTACGACGGTGAAGACCCCTATTTCGTCGTTGCGGCGGACAAGGGCACGGCGACATTCAGCGATGTCGCCAATGCCATCGCGCTCGACCATGATTTCTGGCTGGGCGATGCTTTCGCCTCCGGTGGCTCGGTCGGTTACGACCACAAGGCGATGGGCATTACCGCCAAGGGTGCGTGGGTTTCGGTCCAGCGCCACTTTGCCGAACTCGGCACCGATGTGCAGACGCAACCGATCCGCGTTGTCGGCTGTGGCGACATGTCGGGGGACGTGTTCGGCAACGGGATGCTGTTGTCGAAAACGCTGAAGATTGTCGCCGCGTTCGACCACCGCCACATCTTCATCGACCCCGATCCCGACACGGCCGTAAGCTGGGAAGAGCGCGCGCGGATGTTCGTGCTGCCGCGTTCGTCATGGGTCGATTACAATACAAAGCTGATTTCTAAGGGCGGCGGCGTATTCCCGCGCGCGGCCAAATCGATCAAATTGTCGAAGGAGGCGCGCGCGGCGCTCGACATTGCCGACGCGGAGATCGAACCGGCGGCGCTGATTTCGGCAATCCTCAAAAGCCCGGTTGATCTGATCTGGTTCGGCGGCATCGGTACCTATGTGAAGGCCGCCAGCGAAACCAATGGCCAGGTTGGCGACCCGGCAAACGACGGCCTGCGCGTCGATGCCGAGCATATCCGCGCCAAGGCCATTGGCGAGGGGGCCAATCTGGGCGTGACGCAAGCGGCGCGCATCGCCTTTTCTTTGCAGGGCGGGCGGATCAATACCGACTTCATCGACAATTCGGCGGGCGTCGATTGTTCGGATCATGAGGTCAACATCAAGATCGCGCTGAATGCCGAGGTCGCCGCAGGCGCGCTGACCATGCCGAAACGCAACACTTTGCTCGCCAAAATGACCGATCAAGTCGCTGAGCTGGTGCTAGAGGACAACCGCCTCCAGACGCTGGCGCTGTCGATTGCCGAACGCGGCGGCGCGGCGACAGTGCCGTCGCTGGTTCGCCTTATCGAGACATTCGAGGCAACCGGTCGCCTCGACCGCGCCGTCGAAGGGCTGCCGTCGAACGACTTGCTTGCCCGGCGCGCCCAGGACGGACACGGCCTGACCCGGCCCGAACTGGCGGTGGTGCTGGCGACCGCGAAACTAACGCTGCAGGACGCTATCGAACATACCGGTCTGGCCGCTGATCCGGCGATGGTGCCTGAGCTGCTGGCGGCGTTCCCGGCCGGAATGCGCAAGGGGCAGAGCGGGGCCATCGAACATCACCAGCTCCGCAGCGAAATCGTCGCGACCAAGGTTGCCAATCGTATCGTCAACCGGATGGGCCTGATCCACCCGTATGAATTGGCCGAGGAGGAAGGCGCGGCGCTGGGTGATATTGCCGCAGCGTTCATCATTGCCGAGGCGCTGTTTGACGCGCGCGGCCTGTGGGCAATGATCGATGCCGCCAACATTGGCGAGGGTGCGCGGTTGTTACTGTTTGAACAGGTCGCGGTCGAATTGCGCGCGGCAATGGCCGATCTGCTGCGCGGATCGGTGGCGGGACGTTCGGTCGGCGATACGATTGCCGCGCTGACGCCAGGCATGACCAAGCTCGATGACGCCGTTGACGCACTGCTGCTGGACGAAACCCGGATGCAGGCGCGCGGTTTTGCCACGCGGCTGACCGAGGCAGGGGCGCCAAAGAAGATCGTCGAGCGGGTTGTCCGCCTTGCCGAACTCGACGGCGCGGTGGGCCTTGCGGCGCTTGCCGAACGGTCGGGAACCGATGCCATTGTCCTGACCCATGCCTTTACAACGCTGGGCGGGGCATTGGGGATCGACTGGGCGCAGGGGGCGGCGATGCGCGCCAATCCGGTCGATCCGTGGGAGCGGTTGCTGGTGGCGGGGCTTAGCCGCGATTTTCAGCAGATGCGGCTCGAATGGCTGGCCCGCGATGCCGGGGCACCGCAAGCGCGCGTCGCGGCATGGCTTGAAACCCACGCCACCCGCGTCCGCGATTTCCGCCGTCTGGTTGACCGCGCCAAAATATCGGTCGCCCCGTCACCGGCTATGCTCGCGCAAATTGCCGGGCAGGCACGGGTGTTGCTCGGGCGGATTTAAGTCGCGTCGGCACGGGGTGACTACCCCAGCACGGGAACGACGGCGATTGCGGCCCAAGCCAGACTCCCGATAATCAACGCACCCGCAAGGAGGCGCGAGCCGTGGAGCCGCGTCCACAGCAGAAACCCGGTGAGGCTCATCATCACGAGCGCCCCGGCAATCGTGTCGAGGAACAAAACCCACGCAATGCCAAGGCCAGTGCCCTTGTGCATATTCTTGATCGTCGAAAGCAACCCTTGGCCCTCGCGTTTGACGCTGACGCTGGTGCCACCCGGCACATAATCGACCGTCACCCGGCCATCGACCAAAGTGAAGGCGCGGGTCCATTTTTCTGCTTCGATGTGCGGCTTGCCCAAGAAGGTGCGCTCGGGTTGTTTTGCGCGCTGCGCTCCGTCGCGACCCGGCGGGCTTTCCTTGCGCGGTTCACGCGCGTCGACCGGCATTTCAAGCTCGGCCTTCGCCCATTTGCCAAGCGCGTCGGCATCGGCGAACTGGTTCGGTCGCACCGCGATGTCCATGCTCGACACTTCGATCGGGCTGCCCGTCTCGATCTTTAGCAGCGTGCGGTGATTGAGCAGGAACCCGCTCGTCCCGAGCAGTAGAAACAGCAGCGCCCCCCAAAACCCTGTCCACGCATGGGTGCGTTTCAGCCAGCGTATCACGTCATTGCGGTGCCAGCGGCGGGGCAGAAACAGCAGGCCCGATTGATTCAATCCCACCGGCGTGCCCTTAATCGTGCTTTGACGGTGCAACGACGGCGAACGTCACCGGTCCAATAGGCTGGACCAGCGTCAGCGTCGCGCGGTGGCGGATCACGTCATAGGCCGCGCCGCCAAAACTGCCCGCCAGTCGCTCGGCGTGGATGACCTCGACGACATATTGCCCGCGCCAGGGCATCGCGATGTTCAGGCGGCCTTCGCCATCGGCCTTGTCCGACTTGGTCCAGCCATTGCGGGCGTGCAGCGCAACACTGGCCCCAGCGAGCGGTTTGCCATTCAGCCAGACCTGCACCGATTTCCGGTCGGTCGCGGGCAAGATGTCGAGGGTCTGCAAAGGTGTCGCTGCTGCCGTTGCTGATGCCGGTGCGAACCGCGCATAATACATCGGTTTGGCTAGGCCGATCCCGTTCGCGCGCCAGTCCTTGACGGGATAGTCGAGTTCCTGCGCCGTTACCGCCAAGGCCGCCGCCTTTGCCGACAGCGTGTAATGGCTGGCCTGCTTGGCTATTTTCAGCGGTGTTTGACCGGCAAAGGCCTCGATCGACGGCATTTCATCCATACGTCCGGGTGATCGTTCAATCACCCCTTCGTTATATTCGCCGAAATGGACGATGGCATTGCCCGTGGCGGGCTGTTCGATCCACAGATAATGCGCGCGCGCCGCGGTGTTTGCGATCAGCGTTGCGCCAGCCAGTAATGCCAATTGGGTGATTTTCATTGTGCGCTCCACGGGCTAAATTTTGGCTTTGAACGTGACCAACACGGTGCGCGGATCGCCGGGCAGGCCGCCAGAAAAGGTCGGGTTCTCGAAATAGCGCGCATCGGTGACGTTCTTGACGTTGAGCGCGATCTCGTACTTCGGCTGCCGCCAATAAATTGCGGCGTTGCCAATCGTGTAGCCCGGAATCCGGATCGCGTTGATGGTGTCGGCGAACGTCGCGCTCTTGGCCGTGATCCCCGCGCCCAGGCTCAATCCTTCGACGCCAACGGGAAGGTCATAGCTTACCCAGATTGACCCCGAATGCCGCGCCGCTGCCGCCGGTTCGAGGCCAAAGATCGACCCGGTTCGCGCAAACGGGGTGCCACCAAATGTTGTTGCGATTTCGCGCGAGACGTTGGTCGCGTCGAGATAGGCGTAGTTCGCAAGGACGCGCAGCCCGCTTGTGACCTCGCCATTCACATCGATTTCAAACCCCTGGGCGTTTTGCGCGCCGAGCGGAACCGGAGCGGCGCCGGGGGTCAGCGTGATATTGTAATTGCGCCGCTGGATTTTAAAGGCGGCGAGATTGATATTCAGCTTGCCGGGCATGACGTCCCACTTCGCGCCAATCTCGATCTGGTTCGACGTTTCCGGTTCGCCGGTCAGTGCCGTGGACTCGGTCTGGATGTTGACAAATTCACCAACCGAATAGCCCGCATAAAGCGACAGTGCCTGCGTCGGCTGATACACGGCTCCGATCTGGCCCGAACCGAGCGTCTGGTTGAAGCGGCGGTCGAGGGGACCGGCCTGCCCGGCGACCGGCGTCGCGGTCGAGACACCGACATCGCTGTAGCGGGCAAAGTCGAAACGGTATCCGCCGCGGATTTTGACCTTTTCGCCAATCGCAGCCTCATGCTGGAAATACAGCGAGTGCGTGTCGGACGCCAGTTTGCGGTCAAAGATCAGGCGGGCGGGCAGTCCCGCAGCATTCGCAACCGGGGTTGGGGCCAGCAGATTCTGGAGATTGGCGAACGCGAATTCGCGCCGCACTGTCGAAAACCGGTCACGCTGATATTCATAACCGACCAGCGTCTTGCCCTTGATCCCGCCGATGTTGCTGGCAAGCACCGCTTCGATCTGGCCGATCTGGAACAGGCTTTCGTCGTTGTGATAGCGTTGGTTTATCGACGATATTTGCCCAGTGGCATTTAGCGTTAAAACCGCATTACGCTTGAAATCAAGGGTTCGGCTATCAACCCGGTAGGTGGCGCGGAGCGTCAGATGGTCGGTCGGCTCGGCGGTGTAACCGAGCGTAAACCGCCGGATGTTCTGCGCGACGATATTGTCGGGCGTGTAGTAATGCGTTGCGAACGGCACCGGCACCGGATTGCCGTCGAACCCGGCGGGGATGCCGAAGTTATCGACGACGAAACGCTGGTTATAGATTTCACCCTTCGCCGTCAGCCGCTGGTTGTCGGCAATGTTCCAGAGCAGGGCCACCGCGCCGGTGGCAATTTCCTTGCTCAGGCCGCGGATGCCGTCTGCGGTCGAATATTCACCGGTCGCCCGCACCGCCAGCGATTGTGACAATGGCCCGCCGAGATCGCCCTGAATATTATAGGTGTTGCGCGACCCCAGGGTGACCGCGACATTGGCGAGCGGGGTAAAGCCGGGTTGCTTGGTGATGAGGTTGATCGTGCCACCGGGTTCGGAGCGGCCATAGATCGCCGAACCCGGCCCCTTCAACACCTCGACCCGCTCGACATCGGAGAACGAGCGCGCATAGCCGACGAACGTCGGGCCGTCGGCCACGCCGTCGCGCAGGAACTTCATCCGCAGGCCGCGAATGACATAATTGTCGGCGTACCCATAGCCGCCGCCATAGACGGGCTGGATGCCCGACACATTGCGCACAACCTCGTTCAGGACGAGTGCGGCTTGTTCCTGCACGACCACGCTCGATACAGTCTGCACGCTGGCGGGAATGTCGCGGGTCGCCGTACCTGTTTTTGACGCTGTCGATGCGGGTTCACGGGTACCAGTGACGATAATGTCACTGCGGCTTTGTTCGTCGGCGTCAGTTGCTGCAACAGCGGGGCCGGCAACCACACAAGCCAAGCCTGCCAAAAAATAACGCATTCGATTGTTCCTTCTCGTTCGAGAAGGCCGCTATTGAGAGTCATTCGCAGAATCAACGCTCTTGCGACACATTCGCAATAATTAACTCGTTTTTTTGTGAGCGAAAAGCCAGCAGCGGACGGCGCTGGCGAGATTTGGGGGGTCTAATGCGGTAATCCGTTCGGCATCAATCCGCGCAACCAGCGCATTGAGTGGGAGGTTTTGTTCAACAGCTGCGCTGCGCAGAGCATCCCAGAACACCGGCTCAAGCGTGAGCGCGGTTTCATGGCCCGCAATGGTGATCGAGCGTTTGACGGGGGGGGCGTAGAGGGGGGGCATGGGGGTCATCTAAACACGGGAGCAGGCGGCGGGGGCGATTTATTTGGGGTAGTCCGGCATTTTCCGGCATAGTAGCTCGGACGCCTATGGCACAGGGTCACCACGCACTCACCGACAAGGAGAAGCAGGCGCTACGCCTTCTGCTCGCGGGCCACGACGCGAAATCGATGGCACGGCACCTCGGGCTATCGGTGCATACCGTGAACGAGCGACTGCGCGACTCGCGCCGAAAACTATCAGCTTCAAGCAGCCGGGAGGCGGCCCGACTGCTGCGCGACGCCGAAGCTGGCTCCCCCCAATCGGTTGCGGACAATCAATTCGGGGCTGCGGCAACGCCCTCACTAGGCCCAGACTCCGCAGCATCCATCGCGAGACCAATGATTGGTCGCCGTGCGGTTTGGATAATCGGAGGATTTGCCATGTTATCGTTTGCCGTCGCGCTATTCGCCCTCTCAGCCACATCCCCGGTCGCGGGCGTGCCTCCCGAAGACACAACCCGACCTGCCGAGGCAGAATCGGCGATTACGTTATCGGCGCGTCATTGGTTAGCGCTGGTCGATGCGAGCAACTGGAAACAAAGCTGGTTGGTGACCGCAATGTCGTTCCGCGCGGTAAATACCGTCGAACGCTGGGCATCGGCGTCGCAAACGGCGCGGGTGCCGCTAGGCGCGGTGCTGTCGCGGGTTCTGATCGGCGAAGACGACGTTCCGACACCGCCCAATGGCAATATGGTCGTCAAGTTCCGGACCCGCTTTACGGCGAAGGCCGACGCGGTAGAAACGGTGGCGCTTGTGCGCGAGGGCGCGAATTGGCGCGTGGTCGGATATTATATTAATTGAGGGCGCGGGAAGGCGGGCGGTCGGCAAAGCCGCCACTGTCGTCAGTCGTTTACCGACCCCTACCCCGCCGCATTCAACTCCCCCA
>JANNCK010000223.1:0-1544 GCA_031386545.1 Sphingomonadales bacterium | reverse complement strand
TGCAGACCGCCCTGATCGATGCCCGGCCGGGTGACGTCGTACAGCTGGCGGCGGGGCGCTATGTCCTGACCGATGGCCTGTCGCTCGATGTGAACCGGGTGACGGTGCGCGGGGCGGGGCCGGGCAAGACGGTGCTCGATTTCAAGGGACAAAAGGCGGCGGGCGAGGGCTTGCTGGTCACGTCGGACGATGTCGTGCTGCGCGGCTTTGCGGTCGAGGATGCGCGCGGCGACGCGATCAAGTCGAAGGGGGCGGACCGCATCGTCTATTATGATTTGCGCGTCGAATGGACGGCGGGGCCGAAGGAAACCAACGGCGCTTACGGCATCTATCCGGTGTCGAGCAGCGACATACTGATCGACAAGGTGACGGTACGCGGCGCGTCCGATGCGGGGATTTATGTCGGCCAGTCGCGCAATATCGTCGTCCGTAATTCGATCGCCGAATATAATGTTGCGGGCATCGAAATCGAAAACAGCTATAACGCCGATGTCCACCACAATGTCGCGACCAAGAACACCGGCGGCATATTGGTGTTCGACCTGCCCGATTTGCCGCAGATGGGCGGGCATTCGGTACGGATATTCAGCAACCGCGTGGTCGATAACTCGACGCCGAATTTTGCACCCAAGGGCAATATCGTGGCGAGCGTGCCGTCGGGGACCGGCATCATGGTGATGGCCAACCGCAACGTGCATGTCTTCGGGAATCGCTTGGCTGATAACGCGACAACCAACGTCATGGTCGTCGCCTATAAGCGGCCCTTCACCGACAAGAATTACAACCCGCTGCCGCGTGATGTGGTCGTGCGGGGAAATGTGCATGGCCGCAGCGGCTGGGATCCGAAATTTCCCGGCGGGGCGATGCTCGCAGCCGCAATGGGCGGATCGATTGCGCCGGTGTTCTGGGACGGTGCAGGCGGGGCACAGGCGACCAACATCCGTGTGACCGACAAGGTTGGCGTGCTGACGATGGGCCTGCCCGAGCCGCTGACCCCGATCATGGAAGCCAAGCCTGCACCGGTTGACCTGTCGAAGGGGGCAAAGATTGCCGAACCGAAACGGGTTGTGTTGCCAGCGCGCATGGAAGCGGCGATCAAGTAACATGTGGCGCGTGCTGCCTGTATTATTGTTGCTTGGGACAGCGCCGGTGCCGCCGCCGCCGCAGCCTGTCGCGCTTGCGCTGATCAAGTCGGATGCACTGCCGCCCAAGCTGTCGGACTTTCGCTTTTTCAACGGCGCAGCCCCCAACACGGGCGTGCAGCCCTATGCGCTGAATATGCCGCTGTTCTCCGATTATGCCGAGAAGGACCGCTTTCTGTATTTGCCGCCGGGAACAGCTGCGAAATTTAGCGGCGATGGTTTGCCCGAACTGCCGGTCGGGGCGGCGCTCATCAAGACGTTCCATTATGGCGCGACCAAGGTTGAAACGCGGGTCTTGCTGCATCGCGCGTCGGGCTGGGTGGCGTTGCCCTATGTCTGGCAGGGCGACGATGCGGTGCTGAAACGTGCCGGGACGCGGGTGGCGCTGACGGTACAGGGCCA
>JANNCK010000221.1:0-4270 GCA_031386545.1 Sphingomonadales bacterium | reverse complement strand
GCCAGCACCGCCCAAACTCCGCGCGCCGCTGCTGGTCCTGCAGTTGTGGCGGCAATCCAGCGCGAGGTTTATCGGCAACTTAAACCCTTTTGGAAACCACCGTCAGGCTCGGATGCGGAGCTTTTGATTACACGACTGAGCGTTCGGCTAAATTTCGATGGTTCGCTTGCCTCAGTTCCGGAGATTATCGGGCAGGAAGGCATCAACGATTCGAATCGTTCTCAAGCGCGCTTACACGCCGAACGCGCTATTCAGGCAGTTCGTCGTGCTGCACCGTTCAATCTGCCGCAAGATCAGTATGAGGCTTGGAAATGGCTGAAACCGCTCAAACTTTATGTAGGACAACCCGGGTGAGGTCGTCTCTTCTGTTACTCATCGGTATAACGCTGACAACTGCTGCAAATGCTCAGCTGAGTGTCGATGTTGACGGCGCTATCGACAAAGACCTTGTCATTGCCGTCCCCGTCATGCCGACGCCGCAGGTCATGACGACGGCGGCGGGGAGCACCGATGCGTTGGGACGGCAGGTCGCCGAGGTGGTTGCGGCGGACTTGCGCGGCTCGGGGCTGTTCAAGCCTCTCGGTCCCTCTGGCGTGCCGGGCATCGGTTTTGCCGAGGTGACCGCACCGGCATTTGACCGCTGGGCGGGGAGCGGCGCGGCAGCACTGGTACAGGGCTTTGTCCGCGCCAATGCGGGTGGTGAAATTCCTGTCGGATGCTACCTCTATGATGTCGCGCTCAAGAGCGAACTGACCCGCGCGGGCTATGTCGTCCAGCCGTCGGACTGGCGGCGCGCCGCACATAAATGCGCCGATGCGATTTACAGCCGCCTGTCGGGCGAGACGCCGTTCTTCGACAGCCGCGTTGCTTATATTGCCGAGACCGGGCCGAAGGAAAACCGGGTCAAACGCCTCGCGATCATGGATTCGGATGGGGCCAACCACCGCTTCCTGACCAACGGCCAGAACATCGTGCTGACCCCGCGCTTCTCGCCTGATTACAAATCGATTGTGTACCTGAGCTACGCGAACCGACGCCCGCGCATCTACATCTACGAACTGGGTACCGGGCGTCAGCGGCTGGTGACCGAGGGCGGCGCGGCGGCCTTTGCGCCGCGCTGGTCGCCCGATGGCCGGACCATCCTGTTTTCGATGAGCCAGGCGGGTAACACGGATATTTACGCCGTGCCCGCGGTCGGCGGCACGCCGCGTCGCTTGACCAGCTCGCCGGGGATCAACGTCGGCGGCAGTTTTTCCCCCGACGGGTCGAAAATCGTGTTCGAGAGCGACCGTTCGGGCACGCAACAGCTTTATGTGATGGGCACCGACGGATCGAACCAGCAACGGATCAGCTTTGGCGGCGGGCGTTACGCGACGCCGGAATGGTCGCCGCGCGGTGACTTGATTGCCTTCACCAAAATCCAGGGCAATTTCCGCATCGGCGTCCTGACACCGGGCGGGCAGGGCGAACGGGTGCTGACCAACAGCTGGCAGGACGAAGCCCCAACATGGTCGCCGAACGGGCGTGTCATCCAGTTTTTCCGGACGTCGCAGGGGCGCGGTGGCAAATCCTCGTTGTGGCAGGTCGATCTGACCGGCGTAAACGAACGGCGCTTGCCAACACCTGTTGATGGCTCTGATCCGACATGGGGACCATTGTTGCCCTAAGATATAATCTGCCGTCACCCTGAACTTGTTTCAGGGTCCACCCCCAGACCTGAGCAGCTGTTTGCGTTGACGGGGGGATGCTGAAACAAGTTCAGCATGACGGCATCAATGAGGAGACTGACATGAACCGAACAGCACTCGCCCTTGCGGTCACTGCGCTTGCACTCTCCGCTTGTGCGAAAAAGCCACCCGCTGAATTGCCGCCCGCACCCGTCGATTCGACCGGCCCGGTGCAGCCCGTCACGCCAGTCAACACCGCACCCGTTCCCGGCAGTCAGGAAGATTTCGTCGCCAGTGTCGCCGCCGACCGCATCTTCTTCGATACGGATAAATCGGATGTCGACGCGCAGGACCAGTCCACCCTCCAGAGCCAAGCCGCGTGGCTGTCGAGATACGCGGCCAAGCGCGTGACTATCGAGGGGCATTGCGACGAACGCGGCACCCGCGAATATAATCTCGCGCTGGGCGAAAAGCGCGCCAATGCGACCAAGAACGCACTTGCCGCGCTGGGCGTCGACGCGTCGCGGATCACGACGATCAGCTATGGCAAGGAACGCCCCGATGCGACGGGGTCGGACGAGGATGCCTATGCACGCAACCGCCGCGCGGTGACGGTGACCATTCAATAGGCGATGCCCGCGTAACGATTCCGTTTGCCCACCGCTTAAATTCGATATAAATATGATATTGGATTTAACGGGAGGGTATTATGGTCAATTCGCCGCATTCAACGGCACTCAACGCCAGCCGCGAGGTGCGGGCTGCCACTAACAACGGGTATCTGATGCTCTTTGTGTCGCTCGGGCTGCTGACACTGGCGATTTGGGCGCTGGTTTCTCAGGCATCGACAGCGCGGATCGATCGCGAGGCGTGGCCATTTATTTTGGCGGCGTTGAGCGGTTTTGCCGGCCTGTTGGTTGGGTGTGGCTTTTACCTCATCAACCCCAACGAGGCTGCGGCGATTCAGCTGTTCGGTACCTATAAGGGCACCGACCGTGCCACCGGCCTGCGCTGGGTGCTGCCCTGGTATTCGAAGAAGAAGATCTCGGCACGCGCCAACAATCTGATTTCGGAGCGGATCAAGGTCAACGACCTGCGCGGCAACCCGATTGAAATGGCGGCTCAGGTGGTGTGGCGCGTCACTGATACCGCACAGGCGCTGTTCGATGTCGACGATTACAAGGCGTTTGTGATGGTCCAGATCGAGGCCGCGATCCGCACCATTGGTGCGCGCTACCCCTATGATGATTTCACCCATCAGGAAGTTACGCTCCGGGGAAGTCACGAACAGGTCGGCAGCGAATTGCGCGCCGAACTGATCGAGCGGCTGGTCGTTGCGGGCATCACGGTCGATGAATGTGGCTTCACGCATCTGGCCTATGCCCAGGAAATTGCCGGGGCGATGCTGCGGCGTCAGCAGGCCGAGGCGGTGGTTGCGGCGCGCAAGACCCTCGTCGAGGGTGCCGTCGGCATGGTTGAAATGGCGCTCGAAATGCTCAGCGAAAAAAACGTCGTCCACCTCGACGACGAGCGTCGCGCGGCGATGGTCAGCAATTTGATGGTCGTGCTGTGCGGCGAGCGCGATACCCAGCCGGTCGTCAATACGGGTTCGCTCTACCAGTAACATGGCCGACCCGCGCGCTTTTGTAGGGAAGATCGGTCGGTGACCGACCGACGACCCTTCGCCCTGCGTCTCGACCCGCTGCTCCACAGCGCGGTCGAACGCGCGGCGACTTGCGACTTGCGGAGCGTGAATGCCCAGATCGAGTGCTTGTTGCGCGAGGCTTTAGCGAAGCGCGGCGTGAAAGTCGGGCAGAGCGAGGGGCCGAAGCGGGGGCGACCCCCGAAGGAGGACTGACATGATGCATATGTTTTTCGACGAAAAGCCGTGGTTCGCACCTAAACGCTTTGGCTATGGCGCGGGCCTTCCTATCGCTTGGCAGGGATGGGCCGTGCTCGGTGCATATATAGGGGTCGTCACAGGTGCAGCCCTATGGCTGGCCGAACAATCGCTCGGCGCGTTTCTCTTGGTCACGATCGGCGCAACGCTGCCGCTGTTGTTGATCGCGGCGCGCAAGACTCGTGGCGGCTGGCACTGGCGTTGGGGCGACAACGATTAATCCAGCGCCTCATCCAAGCGCGTTGTCAGGAGTGTTTGTCCGGGTCGGGCCTAGAGCTTCAATTATCCTGCAATTTGCAATGACACCGCGACGGCATTGGGCGAGCAAATTCCCGAGTTCGAGCTGTAATGCTTGCAGATCAGCAATCTTTCTCTCCACCTCGGCCAGATGGGCAGTGGCAAGTGCATCGACGGTCGCGCACGATTGTTCCCGGCGATCAGCCAACGCCAGCAAGTCACGCACCCGGTGGAGCGTAAAGCCAAGATCGCGCGCGCGGCGGATGAACGATAGGCGCGCAAGATGCTCGCTGCCATACGCACGGTAATTGGCTGATGTGCGCTCGGGCGGCGCAAGCAGCCCGATCTTCTCATAATAGCGCACGGTTTCAACCTTGGTTGCGGTTGCACTCGCGAGGTCGCCAATTTTCATGGCAAATTCCCGTGTTCGCCGGTCGTGAATGTTCCACTGAGCGTCGCAAGGATC
>JANNCK010000192.1:0-8178 GCA_031386545.1 Sphingomonadales bacterium | reverse complement strand
TCGCGCCGCCAATAGCCCTCGGGATCGCTTTGCGCTTCGGCGTAAAGCCGATCATAGGCCGCAGCGTCGATAAGGGCGCTTTCAGCCCAGTCGGCAGGCACGGGGAAAACGGAGTCAGCCATCAGAGTTCTCCCAATTGCGTCCGCGCTACGCCGAGATGTTGAGCGCCGCCACCCCTGGTAATTCGCGCCCTTCCATCCACTCCAGAAACGCGCCGCCAGCGGTCGAGACGAAGGTGAAATCGTCTGCCACGCCCGCTTGGTTGAGCGCGGCCACCGTGTCACCGCCACCGGCGACGGAGACGAGGCTGCCTTCGTGAGTGAGGGCTGCTGCCGTGCGCGCCAGTGCGACCGTTGCTGTGTCGAAGGGCGGTGTCTCGAATGCGCCAAGCGGACCATTCCAGACGAGGGTGCGACAGTTTTTGAGGACGTCGGCCAGTGCCTCGACCGCAGCGGGGCCGATGTCGAGGATCATTTCATCGGCAGCGACTTCGTGGACATTGACCGTGCGGATTGGCGGGTTGGGACGGAATTCATTGGCGACGACAACATCATAGGGCAGGTGGACGGTGCATCCGGCCTTGTCCGCCGCGTCGAAGATCGCGTTGGCGGTACCGACCAGATCATGCTCGCACAGCGATTTGCCGACATCGACGCCGCGCGCGGCGAGGAAGGTATTGGCCATGCCGCCACCGATGATGAGATGATCGACGTGCGCGACAAGATGTTCGAGCACGGCAAGCTTCGTCGAAACTTTCGCCCCGCCAACAACGGCGGCGACAGGGTGTATCGGCTTGCCGAGCGCCTTGTCGAGCGCATCAAGCTCGCGCTGCATCGCGCGACCGGCGAAGGCGGGCAGGGCGTGCGCCAGTCCCTCGGTCGAGGCGTGTGCCCGGTGCGCGGCGGAAAAGGCGTCGTTGACGTAGAGATCGCCAAGTGCGGCAAAGCGCGCGACAACGGCGGGGTCGTTGGTTTCCTCGCCAGCGAAGAAGCGCGTATTCTCCAGCACGGCAATGTCACCGGGGGCGAGGGCGGCAACCGCAGCGACATCGCCTTCCCAATCGACATAGTGGACCGGGCGACCCAGCACCGCCGAATAGGGCGCGGTCAATTGTGCCAGCGACAGGTCGGCACTCGGCCCTTTTGGACGACCAAAATGCGCCAAAATCAACACGATTGCGCCCGCATCTGCCAATTCGGTGACAGTCGGTACTGTGGCCCGCATCCGGGTATCGTCTGTGACGACCCCGTCCGCCATGGGCACGTTCAAATCCTCACGGACGAGAACGCGCTTGCTGTGTACATCACCAATGTCGTCCAGAGTGCGGAACGCCATTAGATCAGCTTCCCGATGGCCCCTGCTGTATCGACCATGCGGTTCGAGAAGCCCCATTCATTGTCGTACCAGCTGACAACGCGGACGAGCTTGCCGTCAAGGACGGTGGTTTCCAGGCTGTCCACGGTCGACGAGGCCGCATTGTGGTTGAGATCGATCGACACAAGCGGTTCGTCGGTGAACGCGAGAATACCCTTCAGCGGGCCGGATTCCGATGCCGCCTTCAGGATGGTGTTGATTTCGTCGCGCGTCGTGTCGCGTTTCGGTGTGAAGGTCAGGTCGACGAGGCTGACATTGGGCGTGGGTACGCGGATGGCCGAACCATCCAGCTTGCCTTTCAGTTCGGGCAGGACTTCACCGACGGCGCGTGCCGCACCTGTCGTTGTCGGGATCATCGACATGCCCGCTGCGCGTGCACGGCGCATGTCGGGGTGAATCTGGTCGAGGATCTTCTGGTCGTTGGTGTAAGCGTGGATGGTCGTCATCAGGCCGCGCTCGATGCCGACGGTGTCGTTAAGTACCTTCGCAACAGGTGCGAGGCAGTTGGTTGTGCATGAGGCGTTCGACACAATGGTGTGATCGGCGGTCAGCTTGTCATGGTTGACGCCGAAGACGACGGTCAGGTCGACACCCTTGGCAGGGGCAGAGATCAGAACGCGCTTGGCACCCGCATCAAGATGCTTTTGAGCCGACTCGCGGTCGGTAAAAAACCCTGTACATTCAAGAGCAATATCGACGTTGTTCGCTGCATGTGGCAGGTTAGCCGGGTCGCGCTCGGCGGTCACATGAATGCGCTTGCCATCGATGATGATGTCGTTGCCGTCAGCGGTGACTGTGCCGGGATAGGCGCCGTGCACACTGTCACGCTTGAACAGCATGGCGTTTGATTTCGCATCCGCCAGATCATTGATCGCGACAAGTTCAAGCCCGCAGTCGGGCCGTTCGAGAATGGCACGTGCGACAAGCCGCCCGATGCGCCCGAACCCGTTGATTGCAACTTTCACGGCCATGATCTTAATTTCCTTCCAATTCGGCGATAATCTTTGGCGTGATCGCGTCTGCGGTCAGCCCGAAATGCGCGTAAAGTGCGTCGATGGGGCCTGACGCCCCGAATGTATCGATGCCGAAGCGCAATCCGCCCCCGACATAGCGTTCCCAGCCCATCGTTGTTCCGGCCTCGATCGACACGCGCAGGGGCCCGTGCGGCAGGACTTCGGCGCGATAGGCAGGGGTTTGTGCGTCGAACCGCTCCCAGCTTGGCATCGACACGACGTCTGCGCCAATGCCCTGTTCTTCGAGGTGGTCGGCGACGGATACAGCCAATGTTACTTCCGATCCGGTCGCGACAATCACCACGCGCCGCGCTGCATTGGCCGTGCGCAGGGTATAGCCGCCCCGTGCCGACAGGTTTTCGCCGATGTCAGTACGCAATTGCGGCAGATTCTGGCGCGACAGGGCGAGAAGCGAGGGCCCGTCCGCATTTTCGATGGCCAGCGCCCAGCATTCGGCGGTCTCGATGGTGTCACATGGCCGATAGACATCGAGGTTGGGTATCAGGCGCAACGACATAATCTGTTCAATGGGTTGATGCGTCGGCCCGTCTTCACCCACACCAATCGAGTCATGCGTCATGACATAGACGGCGCGTGCATTCTGGAGCGCCGACAGCCGGATTGCCGCGCGGCAATAGTCGGAGAAAATCAGGAAGGTGCCGCCATAGGGGATAATCCCGCCGTGCAGCGCCATACCGTTCATCGCCGCCGCCATGCCGAATTCACGGATGCCATAATTGACGTAGCGCCCGGCGTAATCATCGCGGTCGAGCGTCGTAGTTGACGGTGTCTTGGTGAAGTTTGAACCCGTCAGATCTGCTGAGCCACCGAGCAGCTCGGGCAGGGCCGCTGTCGCCGCAACCAGCGCAATTTCGGACGCCTTGCGGGTCGCGATTTTCTGCGGTGCTGCGATCAGGCCGTCGAGGTGCGGCTTAAGCCATGCACTGCCCGGTTTACCCGTCATGCGAAGGTCAAAGACCTCGCGATGCGGCGAGTTTGCGAGATCGGCGTTCCAGCCAGCGCGGGTGATGGCACCGTGCGTGCCGGTCGCGCGCCATGCCGCAAGAATGTGGTCCGGTACTTCAAACGGCGGATATGGCCAGTCGATCGCGATCCGGGTTGCCGCAACCTCGTCCTTGCCGAGCGGGCTGCCGTGCGGTGCCTTGGTGCCCTGTTTATTGGGCGCGCCTTTGCCGATCAGGGTGCGACACGCGATCAGCGACGGGCGTTCATCTTTTAATGATGCCTCAATAGCGCGCTCGATGTCATTGAAATTATGACCATCACATGTTTCGACATGCCAGCCACTGGCAAGATAGCGGGCTGGAATGTCCTCGCTGGTCGAAAGCGTGGTCGCGCCGTCGATGGTAATGCGGTTGTCATCCCAAAAGACGATTAGACGACCGAGACCCAGATGCCCGGCAAGGCCGACCGCTTCGTGGTTGATGCCCTCCATCAGGCAGCCGTCACCGGCAATCACCCAAGTGCGGTGATCGACCAGATCGTCGCCAAACGCCGCGTTCAGGTGGCGCTCGGCGATGGCCATGCCCACGGCCATGGCAAACCCCTGACCTAGCGGGCCAGTGGTGCATTCCACGCCCGGCAGTTCGAAATTTTCAGGGTGCCCAGCGCAGGGGCTGCCGATCTGGCGAAAGCTGCGGATCTCGTCGATTGTCGGGTTGGCATAGCCGCTTAGATAAAGCGTTGCATAGGCCAGCATCGAGCCATGTCCCGCTGACAGGACGAACCGGTCACGGTCATGCCATTTAGGAACTTGCGGATCAAACTTGAGATATTTTGTGAAGAGTGTCGTGGCGACATCGGCCATGCCCATCGGCATACCGGGGTGCCCTGAGTTCGCTGCTTCGACGGCATCCATGGCAAGCGCACGGATCGCGTTGGCCATCTCTTGCGGCGATGCAGTCATGCGGACTTCCCTGTTTCGACTCGCGCATGGGCCTGTGCGCGACGGAACGCCCCTTTGTCGCGGTCACGCGCAGGCGTCAACTTGGCGAAGGGGCCAGTCTTTACTTGCTGCGGCAGCCAGTGCTGCTATTCCATTGCAAGTCTATGACAAATGATATTGCGGATGCTTTAGCGCGGATCGACCGCGCGCTGACCCGGATCGAGGGGGCTTCGACGCTGTTGCGTGCGCCGAGCTCGCTGAGCGAGTCGGCGTCGAACGGTCGTTACCAACGATTACGGACCCGCACGCAGGCGGCCCTTGCCGAGCTTGATACCGTTATTTCCCGCGTTGCGAAGACGGAGCGCGGATAATGGCCGAAGTCACACTCGCTATCGGCGGCCGCAGCTACTCAATCGTCTGTCGCGACGGTGGCGAAGACCATCTTTTGGGCTTGGCGGCGCGTGTTGATGCCAAGGTTGAAGAGGCGCGCGCAGCGGTTGGTACGCCCAGCGAAGTACGGCAGCTTTTGTTCGCTGCCCTTTTGCTTGCCGATGAGGCGGGTGAAGCCAGCTCTGCGCCTGCCACAGACCCCGCGACGCTAAAAGCACTCACCGCTGTAGCCGCGCGAATGGAGTCGCTTGCCAACACCCTTGAGCAAAGCGGTCAGGCATCCTAAGTTAGGGGCGGCGGGCACTGCCCGGTACGAGCTCATCATATCCCTGAGGCTATTCATCTATCCTTGGGGGCTGTCCCTGCCCGGGTCTTGGCCCGAAGCACATGGTTCCCACCTGACGTACCGTGCGTCAGAGGATATCCGAGCAAACGGCCACGGTGGTCCCGTCACCCGCCGCCCTAGAGTATTTCGGGAATGTCCAAATCACGTGTTCGCAGCGACGCCAAAGCCGCACGGCAGGCGTTTGTTGGCGCTATGACCCCCGCGCAACGCTGTGCCGCCGCAATCATGCTGGCTGGACGCATCGAGGAAAAACTGGGCGATGCGCGCGTCGTTGCCGCCTACCTGCCAATCGGCTCTGAAATTGACACATTGCCGATAATCGACCGGCTTGCGCGTCTGAACATCGTCATTGCCCTCCCACATGTGACCGGACGAACCGCGCCGATGCGATTTCTGATCTGGGCACCAGGCGAGCCGCTGCCAAGTGGTCCGATGGGATTGCGACAGCCAGCTGCCGATGCGCCGGAGGTGTGCCCTGACCTCATCCTGACCCCCATGCTAGCTTTTGATGGCCGCTTGCACCGCTTGGGCTATGGCGCAGGTCATTATGACCGCGCGTTCGCTGCGCAGCCGTCAGCGCGGCGGATCGGCCTTGCATGGAGTGTCCAGCAAGTTGCGAAAATTGCGGATGACCCGTGGGATGTACCACTTCACGGTGTGATGACCGAAACGGGATTTATCGAAGTATGACCGATCCATCTATCCGCAAACCATTGGGTGTGCTGCTCATTCTGGGAATCGTCACTGTCTGGATAGTAGCGGTGGTGTCGTTGTCGCCGTGGATCGGGATGACGCCGTGGCCGGTTCAGGCGGTGATTTACCTGATCGCGGGGATTGTTTGGATTTATCCACTCGGGCCGGTGTTGCGCTGGATGGAGCGATGACGCCGAGACGCGGCAGCGGAGCTGGCGCGCACGGCGATAAGCTCGGCCAGCGCAGTGAAGCGCGCCATAAGGCGCAGCTTTGCTGCGACTGACGGCGTGCGTGTGGGGCGGGCGTTCGACTTTTGATGTCCCGTCGCGGCAAAGCCGCGCCGTCGGTCCTTCGCTTCGCAAGGCCGTCCGGGCTTGGGTAGGTCCGGTTTAACTCTGCTAAACCGCGTCTACCCTGCGCTATGGCGCGAGTGACGGGACTCGAACCCGCGACCTCCGGCGTGACAGGCCGGCGCTCTAACCAACTGAGCTACACCCGCTCTCTAGCGAGGCGCGGCGGATAGGCGAGGGTCCAAAAACTGTCAAGGCGTGCATTTGACGCAATCGATTTACAAAATTTGACGTCGTTACGCCCTAAACTGTGAACAATTGCGGTTTTCTGCGGTTTTTACGGTTCTGCTTCTCGATTTTAACGGGTTGTTACCCCATTTCGGCGATGAAGGACGCCACACACAACGAGGTTTCGCATGTTCGGTTATTCAAATTTGATCGCAAAGGGGCGTTTGGGGTGGCTTGCTGCGCTCGCCGCCGCCGTGGTCTCTACCGCGCCGGCCTATGCGACGGGTACCGTCGCAGGAACCACGATCAGCAACACCGCAACTGCAACATATACCGATCCCATCGGCAATCCGGTAACCGTGTCGTCGAACAGAGTCGATCTGCGAGTCGACGAAGTGCTGGATGTGACAGTCGCAACGGCTGAATCGGGCGATGTCGCGTCGCAACCGGGCGCGACCAACCAAGTTGTACGATACACTGTCACGAATACCGGCAACGGTAGCGAGGCATTCCGCTTGACCCCGATTACTGCGATCGGCGGTGACGCATTCGATCCGACGGCAACATCGATCGTCCTCGATACCAATGGCAACGGCGTTTACGATCCAATCGGCGACACCGTTTATGTCCCTGGAACGAACGACCCCGTTCTTGCGCCCGACACTCAAATCAGGGTGTTCATCCTCTCGACGGTGCCAGGTTCGGCAACCGATGGACAGCGCGGACAGATCGACCTTACGGCAACTGCGGTGACCGGTAGCGGCCCTGCCGGAACGACGTTTGCTACTCAGGGCACAGGCGGCGGTGACGCCGTTGTCGGGACAACCACAGCGGTCGGTCGCGATCAGAGCTTCTTCGTCGTCAGCGCCGCCACTGTCGTGCTTGTGAAAAGCGCCAGCGTGCTTGACCCGTTCGGCGGCACCAAGTCGGTCCCCGGTTCCATCATCACTTACACGCTGATTGCTACGGTCAGCGGCAGTGGCACGCTCGCCAATCTGGCGGTCGGCGATCCGGCTCCGGCGGCAACAACCTATGTGCCGGCCAGCATCACGGCGGAAAGCGCGGCGGTATCCGACGCGACCGATGCCGATATTGGCGAATTTGCCGGGGGCCGTGTCGCGGTCCGGTTTGGCAATGTGGCCGGCGGTCAGACCCGCACGGTTACCTTCAAAGTAAAGATCAACTGAGGATAATGACGATGTTCCGCGCTTTTCTAGCTGTCGCCCTGATCGCTTCACCGGTTGCCGCATTTGCCGCAAACGATGTCGCGGTTGTTAGCGAAATGTTCGTCGAAAAGACGATTGCGCAGGCCGGTGCCAAGCCGAAAATCGTGCTGGTCAAACAGAAGTCGGGTCCGCCCGGCACCAAGCTGGTCTTCACGCACAGCTATCGCAACGGCGGCAAGGCACCCGCCGCGAATTTCGCGATGACCAATCCGATTCCGTCAGGGGTCGATTACCTCGGCAGCGACGATGCAACCGCCGTTGTTTCGGTGGATGGGGGCAAGAGCTTTGGCCCGTTGGCAGTGGCAAAGCTGCGCGGTGCGGACGGCGCGCTTCGCCCTGCGCGACCCGAGGAAGTTACGCATGTCCGCTGGGCATTGAAGGCCCCGATTGCTGTGGGTGGCACCGGGAAGTTCAGCTTCAAGGGTATTGTTAAGTAAGCGTATTCCGCCATTTTCGGTGTCGGCGGGGGTTTCAGACATCGAATAACCAGACCAACGAATGGACGAAGACGATGACGAACAAATTCAAACTGCTGGCGGTATCCAGCCTCATTGCGATGACGGCACTTTCCGCTGCGCCTGCCTATGCGGCGGGGACGGCAGCAGGTTCGTCGATCGACAACACTGCGACCGTTAATTATTCGGTTGGGGGTGTTGCCCAGACGGCAGTGTCGTCGAACACGGCGACGTTTGTGGTTGATCGCAAGGTCAGC
>JANNCK010000343.1:0-1915 GCA_031386545.1 Sphingomonadales bacterium | reverse complement strand
TAGACAAAGCTATGCGCCGCATTGCCCTCCTCCTCCCGCTGGCCCTGTCGGCGTGCATTTCAGCGCCGACCAATCGTCGCGCGCAGGTGGAGCCAGTGCGTGGCACCGATCCAAAGGCGTTGCGCCAGTGCATCGCCAAGCTCGACCGTATTGCCGCACGCTATGCATTGCTTCCCGACCGAACTTTCGGCGGCGGCTGTTCAGCGCTCGGCAGTGTGCAATTGCGCGACATCGGCACGCCCGTGACCAATCTTGGTGCGATGACGTGCGGGCTTGGTTACGCTTTCACCGTCTGGGTGCAGTCCGATCTGCAAGTTCCCGCAATGGGCGAATTCGGGTCGCCAGTCGTGCGGGTCGAGACGATGGGCAGCTACAGTTGTCGCAACGTCAATGGCGCTGCGTCGGGTAAACTTTCCGAACATGCCTATGCCAACGCCGTCGATGTTGCAGCCTTCGTTCTGAAAGACGGACGGCGGATCAGCGTGCTGGGCGGCTGGAATGGTGATGAGCGCGAAGCACGTTTCCTGCACAGCGTCCGCGCCTCGGCCTGTCGCCGCTTCAACACCGTGCTGAGCCCCGAGTATAATGCCCAGCACCGCGACCATCTGCATTTCGATATGGGAAGAGGACCATTCTGTCGTTAGGACGGCTGACATGACAGAAACCAGCATCCCCAGCCGCGTCTTCGAACGCGCCGCCACCGAAGCCGAAACCGCCAAGCAGATCGTTTCGACGCCGCAGACCGAACACCCCGCCTATAAGCTCGCGTTTCAGGACATGGATTTCCTGCTGAGTGAAGAATTGCGCCCGGTGCGGTTCCAGCTCGAACTGCTCAAACCCGAATTGCTACTCGACGCGGCCAAGATCGGGTCGATGATGGTGTTCTATGGCTCGGCACGCATTCCCGAGCCCGGCGTCAAATCGACCAACCCCGATCCCGCCGTCGCCGCCAGCCTCGAAGCCAAGGCACATTATTATGACGAAGCGCGCAAACTGGCGGCGCTCGCCAGCGCGACACCGCTCGACGAAAACGGTATGCGCCACTTTGTCGTCTGTTCGGGTGGCGGGCCGTCGATCATGGAAGCGGCCAATCGCGGCGCGCAGGACGTGGGTGCCGAGTCAGTCGGGCTCAACATCGTACTGCCTCACGAACAGGCCCCCAATCAATATGTCACGCCGGGCCTGTCGTTTCAGTTCCACTATTTTGCCCTGCGCAAGATGCACTTCCTGCTGCGTGCGCGCGCGGTTGCGGTCTTCCCGGGCGGGTTCGGGACGTTCGACGAGACATTCGAGCTGCTGACGCTGATCCAGACCGGCAAGATCAAGCCGATGCCCGTCATCATGTTCGGCGGGGAGTTTTGGAAACGGGTCGTCGATTTCGACGCGCTGGCCGCCGAAGGTGTCATTTCCGCAAAGGACATCGAGCTGATGACCTTCGTCGAAAGCGCCGAAGAAGCGTGGCAGGTCGTGCAGGACTTCTACGCGAAGTAAAAGTAGCTGTAGCCATCGGTAATTAGGGACAGTCCCTAATTATCAGGCGAATGTCCGATGATGGTTACCGACGGTGGATAATTGGGGACTGTCCCTAATTACCCTGCGCGAACCTATTTTTTCGCAGGTTCCGTCGCGTTCGCCTCGGTCACATTACCAGCAGCCGCATCTGCAGGTGCCGCCACAGCAGTCGCAGCGGGCAGCGGCAGGTTCGACCCCAGCCCGTTGAGATAGACCAGCAGGTTCGCCCGGTCTTCAGGCTTGGAAAGTCCCGCAAAGCTCATCTTTGTGCCCGGCGCATAGGCCTTGGGCGAAGTGAGCCAGGCGTTCATCGAGTCGAAGTCCCACTTGCCGCCCTTGCCCGAAAGCGCGTCGGAGAAAGCGTAACCGCCCTTGCCCTTGCCGATCTCTTCGCCGAGCGTGC
>JANNCK010000153.1:0-4115 GCA_031386545.1 Sphingomonadales bacterium | reverse complement strand
AAAACATCGGCCCGCGTGAAGGGGGCAGCATCACCGCCGCGCAGTTCATCCAGCGTTTCGTCGATGACGGCGTGGCGTGGGCCCATCTCGACATAGCAGGAATGGTCTGGGCAGCAAAGCCCGGCCCCGGCTGGGACAAGGGCGCGACCGGATATGGCGTGCGGTTGCTCGATCGCTATGTTGCGGACAATCACGAGGGTTAGGGCGCACTCTCGTAATTAGCACTCTCGTAATTAGGGACAGTCCCTAATTAGCAGGGCAGAGCAATCGGCGGTGATGCAGCGAGCGGCTAATTAGGGACTGTCCCCAATTACGGTGGCCAGCACACCGTTGCCATTCCGGCGCGCTCGCACTACGGCGCGGCCAACCTTTCCACATTCAAACCCAATGGAGCCTTGACCGTCATGGCCGCGACACGCACTTTCTCGATCATCAAGCCCGACGCCACCCGCCGTAACCTGACCGGCGCCGTCACCAAGATGCTGGAAGACGGCGGCCTGCGCGTCGTCGCGTCGAAGCGCATCCACTTGACCCGCGAAAAGGCCGAGGGTTTCTACGCGGTCCATAGCGAGCGGCCGTTTTTCAACGACCTGGTATCGTTCATGATTTCGGGCCCCGTCGTCGTGCAGGTACTCGAAGGCGAGAACGCGATGCAGCGCAACCGCGACATCATGGGCGCAACCAACCCCGCGAACGCCGATGCAGGCACGATCCGCAAGGAAATCGCCGAAAGCATCGAGGCGAACTCGGTCCACGGGTCGGACAGCGACGAGAATGCGGCGATCGAGATCGCCTATTTCTTCAAGCCGGAAGAGATTGTTGGCTGAGGCAGATCGCGCCAAGCCCAAAATCTTTGCGCGGAGGCTGATGGGCCTCGCGCTAATTACTATGCTAGTAATAACTGCCCTGCTCGCGGCGGGATACGGCGTCGTGGCCTATGCCACGGGTAAGATCGTTGCTGAACTTGCTCAAGCAAACGCGTCAAAGCGAGCTTTGGGGTTGGCTCTACAAAACAAAGACCAGCAGTTGCTCAGCCTTCGACGTGAAAGGTGTTCCCTACAAAACACACTCGCGTATCAGCGTAGCTTGATTACAAATCATCATAAAACCAACAAATTTCGGCTGCAGAAAGCACTAGCTAGGAATGGGGCGAGCGGCGTTGCTGGCTTGATACCAGTGGTTGGTGACATTGCAGACGCAGGTGCGACGGGAGTCGATTTGTGGGAATATCATCAAATGTCGATAGAACTCGAGCAGTTGAGGGTGAATTCAATGAAAAACCTGGCTTTTCGAAAATGCTCGATGCTCAAAACTTAAAATTGTGCGGCGGCGTCCAATAATTTAGTCAGCCGAGGCGGCGCGACCGCGCGCCAACTGCGGCCCAGCCATTCGTCGATGTGGTCCCAATCATTATCGCCGAGATCGAGCCTGATCCCCACCCAGCTGTCGCCGAAATAGGGCGGGCGATAATAACGGTCGGGATCGTTTTCGATCAGCGTTGCCTGTTCCTCGATGCCACTGATTTTGACCAGCAGCGCGACTTTGCCGTCGCCGTGGTGGTCGTTCGAGACATAGGCGAATTTCTTACCCTTGATGATGCCCCAGCAGGGCATTCCATGCGAGGTGACTTCATCGGCGTCGGGCAGGGCCATCGCCCGCGCGCGGACCTGAGCGATCAGGGCTTCGGGACCGGTCGCAGAAGCGACGAACGCAGCCAGGCAGCGGCTGTAGAGCTGATGCTCGGCGATCAGGACGCGGGCGGCGAGGGTGTCGGGGGTGTCGCCGTCAAGCACTGCCACTTGGGTCTGGCCTAGCACCGGCCCGTCGTCGAGTGCTTCGGTGACGACATGGACGGTACAACCGGTGATCCTCTCGCCCGCCGCGAGGACCACCTCATGCGTGTGTAACCCCTTGTGGGCGGGGAGCAGCGACGGGTGGATGTTGACGATGCGGTCGCGCCAATCAGCGATAAAGCCGGGCGAGAGCAGGCGCATGTACCCGGCAAGGGCGACGAACTGCGCGCCGGATTTGCGAATTTGCGTGTCGAGGAGGGCGTCGAACTCGGCGCGTTTCAGGCCGGTGTGGGGGTGGGCGAAGGTGGCAATACCCTCGGCGCGGGCGAACGCGAGGCCGGGCGCGTCGGGGTTGTTCGAGGCGACGAGGGTGATTTCATAGGGGCAGTCGGGGGCTTTGGCGGCGTAAACGAGCGCCGCCATGTTAGTGCCGGTGCCCGAGATGAGGACGGCGACGGGGGTTTTCACAAAACTCCTCCCCGGAACGGGGACGGGGACCACGAAGTGGTGGAGGGGTCGCTCTCCGCGTTGGGCGTCGCTGCCGTGGAGAGCGGCCCCTCCGTCAGCCCAAATGGGCTGCCACCTCCCCGTTCCGGGGAGGACTTAGGCATAGCTCGCTTCCCACGCTTCGCGGGCGCTCCACGTCTCGACTGATCCCGACACGACGCAGCCACTCGCACCGCCGACGACCGCGCCGATCCGGTGCACCGTCTCGCCTGCCGCTTCGAGCGCCGCCGTTACCGCGTCCGCGTCGTCCGCCGCGACCACTATTGCCATGCCGACACCGCAGTTGAACGTCTTTGCCATCTCACCCGGCTCGATATTTCCCTGCGCCTGCAGGAACGCCATCAGGCGCGGCTGTTCCCATGCGTCGGCGTCGATGCGCGCCTGCATATCCTTGGGCAGGCAGCGCGGAATGTTTTCGAGCAACCCGCCGCCGGTGATGTGCGCCATCGCCTTGACCTTGCCAGTGCGGACCAGCGGGAGCAGCGATTTCACATAGATGCGCGTCGGTGCCATCAGCGCGTCGATCAACAGCATATCGAGATCGAACAGTGCCGGGCGGTCGAGCTTCCACCCGCGATCCGTCGCCAGTCGCCGGACCAGTGAAAAGCCGTTGGAATGGACGCCTGACGAGGCGAGACCGAGGATGATGTCACCGTCGCCGACATTTGCCCCCGTAACTACTTGATCGCGCTCGACCGCGCCGACGCAGAAGCCCGCGAGATCATAATCCCCTGGCGCGTACATCCCCGGCATTTCCGCCGTCTCGCCCCCGATCAGCGCGCAGCCCGCCAGTTTGCAGCCCTCGGCAATGCTCGCGACGACACGGGTCGCGATGTCATTGTCGAGTTTGGCCGTTGCGTAATAATCGAGGAAGAACAAAGGTTCTGCGCCCTGCACGATCAAATCATTCGCGCACATCGCGACGAGGTCGATCCCGACGCCGTCGTGGCGGTTATGCTCGATGGCGAGTTTGAGCTTGGTACCGACACCGTCGTTCGCCGCGACTAGCAACGGATCGATGAACCCAGCGGCCTTCAAGTCAAAAAAACCGCCGAATCCGCCGAGTTCGGCGTCGGCTCCCGCGCGGCGTGTGGCCTTTGCCAAGGGACCGATCGCGCGCACCAGCGCGTTGCCTGCCGCGATTGAAACGCCTGCTTGTTCGTAGGTGTAGGGCGACAGTTGGTTGTGTTTCGGGTCCATCTGAAGGCTGCTAGCGACATCGCGCTTGGTTTTCCAACCGCAACTCGCCAAAAGACGCGCCGTGAAGTTTCGGATTGCCCCTTTTCTCGCCATCATCGGCGCGTCGCTGCTGGCGGCGACCGTCATCGCCCAGATCGAAGGGGGTGACCGTGGCGTCGCGCCTATCGATTCGTCGGGCAGTTTTGAAGTAGTGGGTATCGCGGTCGATGTGCGCGCGAAGACAGCGGAGGCGGCCCGGCTGGGCGGCTGGCGGATTGCCCAGCGCAAGGGCTGGCAGATGCTGTGGGCCAAGATGCACGGCGGCAGTGGCGGCGCGCCTGTGCTCGGTGATTCGGCGCTCGACGGGATTGTCGCGGGTATCGTCGTCGAGAACGAACAAATCGGCCCCAATCGTTATGTCGCGACGCTGGGCGTGTTGTTTGATCGCGCCCGCGCCGGACAGATTTTGGGCGTGACCGGCGAAGTTTCGCGTTCGGCCCCGATGCTGGTGCTGCCCGTGATGTGGTCGGGGGGAACGGCGTATAGCTTTGAACAGCGCACCGAATGGCAAAAGGCGTGGGCGCGGTACCGCACCGGCAGCAGCCCGATTGACTATGTGCGGCCCAGCGGCACCGG
>JANNCK010000098.1:0-12254 GCA_031386545.1 Sphingomonadales bacterium | reverse complement strand
GTCCAGCACGGTGCCTTGCTCGACGCGCAATTGCTGTCGCAAGTCTATGTCGAACTGACCGGCGGACGCCAGATCGGGCTTGATATGGCAGGGCCAGCGCCCTTGCGCGCCGTCGCTGCTGCACCGGCCTCTTTGTCGCCGGTTTCGGGCCGTCGTCCACGCTCCCATGCACCGTCGGAAGGAGACATTATGCGCCACCGCGCGTTTGTCGCTACGCTCGTCGAACCTCTGTGGGCTTCGGGCGATGACTGGGTCGCAGTCGAGACTATTGTTTCTTAACAAGGAGAAGTCGTCATGGACATTCGCGTTTCCGGACACCAGGTCGCCACAGGCGATGCGCTGCGCACCCATGTCGACACCCGGATGCAGGGTATTGCGAACAAATACTTTGCCCGTGCAATTGGCGCGAACGTCACGCTCGGCAAAGGGCCGCATGACAATGGTTTTTCGTGCGACATCGTCGCGCACGTCATGCACGGCGTGATTCTGAAAGGCAGTGGTGCTGCGATGGAGGCACATCCGGCTTTTGATGTGGCGGCAGAAAAAATCGAACGCCAGCTGCGCCGGTATGTGCGCCGATTGAGGGATCATCATGGCCCCGCTGAGCCTGTGGTCGAGGCGAGCTATGCCGACGCGGTTCCCGACAATGCGCGCTACACGGTGTTCGAGGCCGACGAGACCGAGGATGTTACGACCGATCACCCGGTGGTTGTTGCCGAAACCCGCGTCGATGTGCCCGAAGCCAGCGTGTCCGATGCCGTCATGATGCTCGACCTGCGGAACACTAACGCGCTGATGTTCAGAAACGCCGGAACCGGAGCATTCAACATGGTTTATCGTCGCGGTGACGGGACGATTGGCTGGGTCGAGCCCTTGCTTAACTGATGAAACTGGGAAAAGGGGCGCATCGACACGTCTTCATCCGGAACATCTATGACTGAATTGTCCCACTTTTTCGCGCCGGGCGCGGTGGTGGCTGCTTTGCCTGCTTCGGGGAAAAAGCCACTCTTTCACGCGCTTGGTGTGCTTGCCGAACAAGTCTATGGCATCGACCAGCATAAAGTCGTCGAGCGGCTGAGCGAGCGCGAGCGCCTTGGCTCTACCGGTTTCGGCAGCGGCGTCGCAATTCCGCACGGGAAGATCGACGGCCTCGACCATGTCGTCGCGATTTTTGCGCAACTCGCTCAGCCGATTGATTTCGCCGCCGTCGATGACATGCCGGTGGACCTCGTGTTCATGTTGTTGTCACCGGTCGATGCGGGAGCCGACCATTTGAAAGCATTGGCGCAAGTCAGTCGCGCTCTGCGTGACCGGGCGTTTGTTGCCAAATTGCGCGGGGCGGCGTCCGGTGATGCGTTGGGCGTATTGTTTGCGGGCGGTGAAGCGCGGGATGCTGCCTGATTCCGTCCCCGAGGGCGCGGTGGCGCATCATCGCGCGCTCGAATCGCTGTATGCGGCAGCGCCGATCAACCGGAAGTTCTCTTCGACGCTTCACATCATCGGCGAGGGCAGAACGACGATCCGGTTCGAGGTCGATGAGACGGATTTCCACGCGGCAGGGGCGGTGCACGGCACAACCTATTTCAAAATGCTCGACGATGCCGCCTTTTACGCAGCGAACAGTTTAGTGAGCGACCGCTTTCTGCTGACAACGGCGTTCAACCTGTTGTTCACACGGCCCTTGAAAGCCGGTCCTGTGATGGCCGAGGGGCGCTGGATTAGCGGGCAGCGGCGGGTGTTTGTCGCCGAGGCGCGGCTGATCGATGCGTCGGGCGAAGAGGCCGCGCGCGGCACTGGCACATTCATGCGTTCGCAAATCCCGCTCTCGACACTGCCCGGCTACGCGCGATGACCGCCCGGCTGACCAGCACTATGCTGGTCGCGGCGCTGTTGCGGCGGGTAAGCAACGAGGGCGGCAATGCTGTGGTTGTAGCAAAAGGGGATGCTACGTCAGGGTCTGTCTTGTTGATCTGTCTCGATAAAGGGGCTCGTACAGCCTTCCGCGAGCGGCTGCTGGGGGCCGATGGGCGCTATGGCTGGGCAGCAGTTGGCCCCGAGCTTGATGCCGAATTCACCGAGGTCGATGGCTGGCTGGCGCGTCGCCAGTCGCGCGACCCTGACTTGTGGATTGTCGAACTGGATATCCCGAATGCAGAACGCTTCGCCGCCGAAACGAGTGGCGACGGTTGACTTTTTGCAGTGCAGCATTCTAGGTGAAGCTCAAGATAAACGCGCTGTCGTGTCGCTTGGTTCCGCAATGTAGGTGGACCCCCGCACGCCGTACGCAGTCGGAGGGGCCGACCGGGGCATTTGTATTTGTCGCCCGGCGTTGTGGTCGCCCAGCCGCATAATGCAGAGTGTTGATGTTTGATTTTCTTCGAGTCGCAGGACTTGCGACTCTTGCGCTCGGTGCCGCAGGTGCATCGGGTGGAATACAGGCGATGACCCCCATCGCGGTTACTGCTCCGGCAGTCGTTTCAATACCCTTGCCCGCTATTCCTACCACGCTGCCCTTGCCGGAAGATGTGCGTGCGCAGGCGATCGAGGAAGCAAGCGCACCGGCGGTTTACGAACCCCGTGCCGAGCCCCGCGCCGAATCACTTGCCGCGCTGGTTCGCCGTCACGCGACGACCGAAACCGTTGACCGCGAGCAAAACTGCCTCGCCAGCGCGGTTTATTTCGAATCAAAGGGCGAACCGCTTGACGGTCAGCTCGCAGTTGCCCGCGTGATTCTGAACCGCGCTGGTTCGGGGCGCTTTGCCTCGACATTATGT
The DNA here is from genome assembly GCA_031386545.1 of Sphingomonadales bacterium. Classification (GTDB taxonomy): domain Bacteria; phylum Pseudomonadota; class Alphaproteobacteria; order Sphingomonadales; family Sphingomonadaceae; genus Sphingomonas_O. The sequence goes on along the minus strand of JANNCK010000098.1, from coordinate 9,480 downwards.
GGTGTCGTGCTTCAGCGTGGCCAGTTCTCGTTTGTCCGGGGCGGTGCCGTCCCTGCCATTTCACGCGACAGCGGAATGTGGCGCACTGCAGTTGCAGTTGCCAAGATTGCCCAGGGCGATTTGTGGAATTCGTCGACCGAAAATGCGCTGTATTTCCACGCCCGTCGGGTCTCGCCCGGCTGGCGGATGGCGCGCGTTGGCACGATTGGCAACCACGTTTTTTACCGCTGATCGCGGTCCTGATTCAGATTGGCATCGTTCCCGGCCTGTTCTAGGCTGGAACGATGCTGGCTAGTTTACAGGAACGTCTTGTCGCTGCGGATGTTGTGCGCGGCACGACACGGCTGTTGGCGCGCGAGGATTGTCTGGCGGTGGCCGAGGTCTCACTCGGGAACGGTCGTCGCGCTGACCTGATGGGCCTGTGTCCCAAGGGGCTGGTGACCATTGTCGAGGTAAAAGTGTCGCGTGCTGATTTGCTCGGCGATGCCAAATGGACCGACTATCTCGACTATTGCGACCGGTTTTTCTGGGCGATTCCGGCAGGGTTCGATGCTGCTTTGCTCGAACGCGCCGAACTCCTGCCCGGGCGAGCAGGCCTGATTATTGCCGACCGCTACGATGCTGCGATTGTCCGTGAAGCGATGGTTGCGCCCTTGGCCGCGCCGCGCCGCCGTGCCGAAACTTTGCGCTTTGCCCGGCGCGCCGCTCGCCGCCTGATTGGCGACCTCGACGATTCGGGACTACCCTCGCTTTAACGCGGGCCTTGCACTGGCTTGGTCGAAACCGGTTTGGCTTCAACGATTTCTTTCAGAATGGCCGACGACCGCGGGTCGCGCTTGGCATATTCCCGCGCCGAAAGGCCGGCGGCATTATCGGGTTTGTTGGGATTGGCCCCTGCGGCCAGCAACAGGCGGACGCTGGCGATGTCGCGATTCTGGACGGCCCGGATTAAAGGGGTCTCGCCGCTGCTGTTCGACACATCGACGCCTGCGCGGCGGGCAAGCAGTGTCTGGATGCCGTCAGTCCAGCCAAGCTGGGTGGCGATCAACAAGGCCGTATTCCCGCGCGAATCGCGCATATCGGGGTTCGCACCGCGCTGGAGCATGAAACCAAGCCACAGCGAATCGCGTCCTGCTACTACGATGTGCAGTGCGGTCTCACCCGTCGATCCGTCGCGGGTGTTGACAATGACGCTGCCGGGTTTGTTAAGAAATTCAGTGACTTTCGCCCCGTCGCGATCCTTCACTGCCTTGATAAAGTTAAAGCTGTCGGAAAACTGCGCCTGAACCGCGACGGGCGCCACAAGGACAGTAAGCGCAATGGCAACAGGAAACAGCGTGCGGTTGGTCATGATACCCCGGGTCAGCAGCTTGGGTGGTCCAAGCGTCTTGCGTGGCTGCGGCTAACAACGCAAGGCTGAGCGCATGATGAACCCGCGTACCCTCCTTTTTTCACTGTTGCTGCTGGCGGGCTGCCAGCCCCCGGTAGCAGAGGCCCCGCTGGCGGGCGCGCGCATCGGTGGGCCATTCACGCTGACCGACCAGCATGGCCGACCGCGCACCGACGCCGACTTCACGGGCAAATACCGCATGATGTATTTTGGCTATACATTTTGCCCCGACGTTTGCCCCGTCGATGTCGCGCATCTGGTGGCGGGCTACCGTGCCTTTGCCAAAAATGATCCAGCGCGCGCTGCAAAAATCATCCCTGTCTTTGTCAGCGTCGATCCCGACCGCGATACGCCGGCGGTGCTCAAACAATTTACGGCAGCGTTCGACCCGGCGCTGGTCGGGCTGACCGGCACGCCCGATCAAATTGCGGCTATTGCCAAAGCCTATGGTGTCGTTGTGCAAATCCAGAAAACACCGGGCAACCCCAATTACCTCGTCGACCACAGCCGCGCCGCCTATCTGATGGCCCCCGATGGCAAACCTATCGCGCTGCTGTCGCAGGATGCCAAGCCCGAGGTTATCGCGGGCGAACTATCGAAATGGGTGAAATGACGTGATGGCCGCGGTAGTGAATCGTTTCTGGGAGGACACGCCGCTCGACAAGCTTGATCGGGGCCAGTGGGAGGCGCTGTGCGACGGCTGCGGCAAATGCTGTCTCCACAAGCTGGAGGACGAGGACACCGGCGAAATGTTCCCGACCAATGTCGCTTGTCGCTTGCTTGACCGGCGCGCGGGGCGGTGTTCGGACTATCGCCACCGCCACGCCTTTGTGCCCGATTGCGTGCGGCTGACGCCAGCGAAACTCAAGGAACTCGACTGGTTGCCGGTAACCTGCGCTTATCGGCTGCGCGCCGAGGGCAAACCGCTCGCGTTCTGGCATCATTTGAATTCAGGCGACCCCGAAAGCGTTCACAAAGCGGGTATGTCAGTGCGGGGATGGACGATTAGCGAAACCGATGCAGGCGATCTGGAATATCATCTCGTCGACCGCATCGTCTGATCCGGCGTTGCCGTCGTTCAGCGGCGGCGGGCGGACGCGGGCGTTGACGGTCGTGCGCCGCGCCGCTGTGCGCGGCATGAAGCTGAGCGTCGATCCGCGCGATGCGACCGTGCGGCTGACGCTCGGCAAGCGTGCCGCACTCAAGCCTGCAATCGGCTGGGCCGTGGACAAAAGAACATGGGTCGAGGCCGAGCTGGCGCGGCTGCCGCAGCCACAACCGATCAGGCCTGACATGATTTTTGAAATGGCGGGCGCGCCGGTTCGACTCGACTGGTGCGAAGGGCGTCCGCGCCGGATTGCCTTGAATGACGGCGTTTTGATGGTTGGGGGGCCGGTCGATCAACTGCCGGCGCGCGTGCTGCGTTTTTTGCGCGCCCATGCCTTGGAAATTCTTGATGTCGAGACCCGCGTGCTGGCGGACGCCCACGGCATTGTCGTCGGACAGGTAGGTGTCGGTGATCCCAAGGGCCGCTGGGGCAGTTGTGCGACGTCGGGGGACATCCGCTACAGCTGGCGGCTGATCCTCGCGCCTGCCGATGTGCGCCGGGCAACCGTGGCGCACGAGGTCGCTCACCGGGTGCATATGAACCACGGGGCGGCATTCCACGCCCTGGTCGCGGATTTGCACGACGGCGATCCAGGTCCGTCGCGTCGCTGGCTGCGCGCGCACGGGACGGCACTTCACTGGTTCGGTCGGGATAATTAAGGCGTGCGCGGCGGGCCTTCGCGGGGCGGGGCTTCGCGGGGAAGTCCCTCGCGCGGCAGCGGCGCTGAACGCTGGTCGCGTCCCAATGCTTCGTCGATCCATTTCTGGTCCAAACGTGGTGTCGGGTTGGTGTCGGGGCTTTCGATGCGCGCCTCACCCGACTGATCCATCGGGTCGCGGTCGGTGCCCTCGGTGCCGGTACCGGGGGGCAGTGCCTCGTCGACATTGCCGAAATAGGCTTCCTCGTCGGGCTCAAGCTGCCACTCGGGCAGAGTGACTTCGGTCTGGAATTTCTCGATCGGGCGCTTGGCGACGGCCACGGTCATATACTGGGCAAAGGCGCGCGCCGGATTGCGGCCGCCCTGCAGGCCCGCAACCGGTTTATTGTCGTCGCGGCCCATCCAGACGCCAGTCGTAATGCCGCTGGAGAAACCGAGGAACCAGCCGTCCTTGTTCGACGTCGTCGTCCCGGTCTTGCCGGCAACTGGTCGCCCGATCTGCGCCGCCTTGCCGCTGCCGGTGTTTACCGCGGTTTGCAGCAGGTCGATCATCTGCGCGGCGACTTGCGGCGCGACGAGAACGTGATTGCCCTCGGCACGGTGTTCATACAGGACTTCGCCGCTTGCGGTTGTCACTTTGGTGATCCCGTAGGGCGCAATCGCCATACCATTGCCACCGACCGACGCAAAGGCGCGGGTCATGTCAATCAGGCGGACATCGGAAGTGCCGAGCACCATCGACGGATGGGTGTTGATCGGGGTGGTGATGCCGAAACGCCGCGCCATATCGGCAATCGTCGAGGTGCCGACTTCGGCGCCCAGCTGCGCGGCAACAGTATTGACCGAATAGGCAAAGGCGGTACGGAGGGTGATCTCGCCCGAGAATTTGCGCGATGAATTGCGCGGTTTCCAGCCGTTAATGTCGACTTCCTGGTCAACGACGGTATCGGCAGCGGTGCGTCCTGCCTCAAGCGCAGCGAGATAGACGAACAGTTTGAACGACGATCCCGGCTGGCGGACGGCCTGCGTCGCGCGGTTGTAGATCGAGCCGACATAATCCCGGCCACCGACCATCGCGCGCACTGCGCCGTCACGGTCGAGCGAGACCAGCGCGCCCTGTGCCCCTGCCGGTGTATTAGCGCCAATCGACGCATCGGCGGCGCGTTGCATGGTCAGGTCGAGTGTCGTCCACACGTCAATCGGCTCGCCACTCTCGTCGATCAGCGTGTCGAGCTGTGGCAATGCCCAGTCGGTGAAATAGCGCACGCTGTTCTGCTGCGCTTCGGGCGCGAAAACGATCTTGTCGGGCGCGGCGCTGGCGGCCTGTTCGGCAGTGATAATCCCCTGTTCACGCATCACGCCGAGGACAACGCCTGCCCGCCCGACGGCGGCCTTGGCGTCGGCAGTGGGCGAATAGTTCGATGGTGCTTTAACCAGCCCCGCGATTACCGCCGCTTCGGCGAGTGACAGCCGGTCAGCGGGATGGCCAAAGAATTTGCGGGCAGCGGCATCGACGCCATAGGCCCCGCCACCGAAATAGACGCGGTTGAGGTAGAGTTCCAGGATCTGGTCTTTTGAAAATTTGCGTTCGAGCGCCAGCGCCAGCACCATTTCGCGGATTTTGCGCGTCCAGGTCTTGTCGTTGGTCAGGAAGACATTGCGCGCGAGCTGCTGGGTGATTGTCGAGCCGCCCTGCGTGAACCGCCCCTTGGTCGCGCGGACGTAGAATGACCGGACGATGCCAACCGGGTCGATGCCGAGGTGGCGGCGAAAGCGCCGGTCTTCGACCGCAACCATGGCAACGCGCATTGTCACCGGCAGCTGGCTATGGTCGAGCCATTGGCCAAAGCTTGGCCCCATTGAGACCAGCACGGTGCCATCGGCGGCGTGCACTCGGATCATCTGGCCATTGGGCGAAGACTTGAGTTCGGAATAGCTCGGCAAGCCTGAATAGGCGGCTGACACCGCGATCACCACGCCAACAATTGCCACAATCGTGCCGACCAGCCCGATACGGATCAGGCGGCCAAGCCAGCCTTTCCACCAGCCAGAGCGGGGAGACGGAACGGAGGAACGCGCAGCCATTGGTGGCGACGGGTTACGCGCTAAGTCCCAAGCTCACAAGCGGCGTCACCGTGACTCGTTGAAATCGAGTGCGGCACTGTTCATGCAGTAGCGCAAGCCGGTCTCGGCGGGACCATCGGGGAAAACGTGGCCAAGATGCCCGTCGCAGGTGGCGCAGCGCACTTCGGTGCGGACCATGCCGTGGCTGACATCGTGGTGCTCGATCACGGCGCTGCTGTCGGAGGGGCGGATGAAGCTCGGCCAGCCCGACCCTGAGTCGAACTTGGCGTCGCTGGTGAACAACTCGGTGCCGCACCCGGCACAGCGATAGATGCCGGGGGCCTTGTTGTCGTTGTAAATGCCCGCAAACGCCCGCTCGGTCCCGCCTTCGCGCAGCACGCTATATTGCTGAGGGGACAGGCGTTTGCGCCATTCGGTATCGGGCAGGTCGATCTTTTCCATGAGCTCTAAATGGCAACAGCGGCCCGCGTCTTCAATCCCCGCCCTCCCCTTTGATGCGGGTCATGCGCGCGGCAAATCCGGCGAGCGCGGGAAAGGCGTTCAATAGGGGCAAGGCGAGGCGGACAGCAGCGGGGTGTTCAGCCTGTCGCCACAGGAAACCGGCGGTCGCGACGGGGCGACGGGTGCGGCGGGCAAACATCTTTTGATAGGCGGGCGCGGCTCCCGGACCGCCGTCGAGATGTGCCCGCGCAGCCAGCACTCCGCTGGCAATAGCGATGCCCAGCCCCTCTCCGGCGAGCGAGGGAATAACGGCGGCTTGGTCGCCCAATCTAAAGATGCCCGCTTCGGTCGCGGCGGCACGCCAGCCATAGGGGACGGCGGCAATCGCATCGGTGGTCAGGTCAGCGGTCAGGAACGCGAGCCGTTCGCCCAGCGCCGGGTGTTCGTCGCCCAATTGCCGCATCAGCGTGGCCGGATCGCCTTTTGCCTGCGCCAACCGCGACTTCCGCAGCGCCATGCACAAATTGGCGCTGCCGTCCTCCTGCAACAACAGCCCGCCATAGCCGCCCTCGAACAGGTGCAGCTCGATTGAGCCAGCAATGAGCGCGGTCAGCGACGGGTGGGCAGCAAGGCGGATGCGGAGCCCCAATGGTGCATCGCCGGTCGGTTTGGGCCGGGCAAGGCCGCGCAATTCGTGCTTGCCGGTCGCGAGGAAGAAACTGGCGGGAGTGAAGCTCTGCACCTCGCACTGGAGGACGCCGTCGGCAAAACTACGCGCGGTCACCCCGCGTTCGATACCTGCACCCTGTTCCCCGGCCACACGTTGCATCACGGTATCAAGCCGATAGCGCGAGACGCCCGCGCCCGATGCGGGGAGGCGAGCGTTCGCCGAACGCATCCCCGAAAATATCCGCACTTGTGAAATCGCATGGCCGCCGAGGCCATGAACCCCCAGCCGGTCGAGCTGCGCCAAAGTCTGCCAGCTCAGAAATCCGCCGCACAGGGCATCCCCGGTTTCCCGCGCGCGCTCTATGACCAGCGGCTGTGCGCCCCCACGCGCCATCGCAATTGCCGCTGCACAGCCTGCGGGGCCAGCACCCAGAATCAGGGGGTTTCGCATCAGCGGATCTTGGCGACGCATAGCCGGAACGGGAAAATGCGGGTTACGCGCGTGTCGTCTATCCCGGCCTCCGTAAGGATCGCTGCCCATTCGGCAGGGCGGTAACTGCGCGCAATTGACAGCTGGCCGTCGTGGCGGACAATCGGATGCCAGCGCATCAGCCGCGCCAGCAGCGGATAGCCCAGCCAGGCAAAGCCGTGGCGATGGAGGTCGTTGACGAACCAGCCACGGTGCGCCTCGCTGTCCATGAAGCGCATGAAGCCAACGAGTTGCGCGTGCGTCATATGGTGCGCGACGAGGCTGGAGATCACGATGTCCCAATGCTCGGCCGCGAGACCGGCATAATCGCCGGTGCGGTAATCAATGGCCAAGTTGGCGGGCGTCGCGTGCCGCGCGGCCGGGGCACTGCGCGGGTTGAGGTCGATCCCGACGAGTTCGACTGGCTGCCCGCGCCTGCCCGCCCAGCGCGCAATTGCTCGCAGCATGTCGCCGTCGCCAAAGCCGACATCGAGAATGCGCAAGCGTGCCGCACCCGGGCGGCGACACACTTCGTCGAGAAAATTGATCGTTGGCCGTCGCGCCAGCGTCAGTGTGTTCACCCGCGCCAGATCATGGACGACGGCGGCATAGGTTGCCACATCGAGGTCATCGGCGTCCATTAGCTCCTCGGCATCGGCGCGCTTGGCGAGCATCAGCCCGTCCAGCCGAAACGCAGCCCCTCGGCAGCAAGGCCGGGGCCAAAGGCAAGCGCGACGCCGCGTTCGGGCTTTCGCGCAAACAGCCGTGCGAGGACGAACATCAGTGTCGACGACGACATATTGCCATTGTCGTTGAGGACAGCGCGCGAGTCTGCCAGCGCGACCTTCTTGAGTCCGAGTGATGATTCGACGGCATCGAGGATTGACCTGCCACCCGCATGGATCGCCCAGCCGTCGATCTCTGCGGCATCGACGCCGCCGGTCAGTGCGGCGCGTGTCTCGGGCACAGCGAGTGCCTCGGCGATGCGTCCGGGAACTTCGCCTGACAAATGCATGGCAAAGCCGGTATCGCCGATATGCCATTCGATCAGGCCCGCGCTGTCAGGCAAAGTTGCGGCAAACGGCGACTCCAACGCAAATCCGGGGCCGCCACCCTCGACAATTGCCGCCGCCGCCCCGTCGCCAAACTGGAGCATGGCCAGCAGCGGTTCGAGCCCGGTCGCCGGTTGCAGGTGAAGCGTTGACAGTTCGACTGTTACCACCAGTACCCGCGCACCGGGTTCCGAACGGACGATATGCCGCGCGGTTTTGAGTGCGGTCACGGCGGCGTAACAGCCCATAAAGCCGATCAGGATACGTTCCACATCAGGGTCAAGTCCCAGGCGTCCCGCGATCACTTGGTCGAGGCCGGGCGCAGTAAAACCAGTGCAGCTGGCAACAACAATATGGGTGATTCGCCCGAGCGCACCCAGTTTTGCAATCGCTGCGAGCGCCAAGTCGGGTGCATGTCGGCCATAAAGCGCCATCCGTACCGATGTCGGCGGCATCAGGCCGTCCGCATAAAACCCGTCCGGGCCAACCGGGGATCCGCCACCTACACCTTCGGGAAGCACCGACCAGCGGTGGATGATACCCGACCGCCCCGCCATGCGATCAAACACAGCGGCTTCGCGCCGGTCGCGGATACGCGTCCGCGCCCAGTCGATGAAGGCCGTATGGATGTCATGACCGGGCGTCGCGCAGGCGATGGCGGTAAGGCGGGGCAGGACCGGCAGCGTCAGCTCTCTCATGGTCAGCGGAACGCGCGACATATCGTTCGGGATGCAACATGGCGCAGTTAACCCCTCATTGAAAGCCGCCCTGCTATGAGGTGCCGATGATTTTGCGCTCGCTCCTTATTGTGCCGTTGCTATTGCCTGTGTCGCCGCTGTCTGCACAGTGCCGGTTGTGCACACCTGATTCGGGTTCGACCAAGGTCAAGGAAGCGCGTCCGCTGACAATCGATGTTGAAACGTCGCTCGATTTCAGCCGCGCAGCGGGCACCGGCAACGGCGGCAGCATTGCCATTGACGAACGCACAGGCAGTCGCCGGGTGTCGGGTCTTGCCGATCTCGGCGGCTTCGCGATCAAGGGCAGCGTTCGCCTGACCGGCGAGCCGTTTCGCCATATCCGGGTCAGTCTGCCCGCGTCGGTCCGGCTGATGTCACCCGATGGCAGCAGTGCCGAGGCGACCGACCTGCGGACGGACCTGCCGCCCGATCCGGCGCTGGATGCGAAGGGGGAATTGCGTTTCACCTTCGGCGGGCGCTTGGTCGTGTCGGGCACTGCCGCCGGCGAGTTTCGCGGGCGCATTCCGATTGTCGCGGATTATCAATAGCCTGTTAGGATTCAATCGCCGCCGAAATGGTCAAATTATTGACGCGCCGTTTACCAATCCGTGAAAGCGTTCCTGAACGACCAGCCCTCATAAGCAAGTGGTGTGAACAGGGCGTGGGGTCCTGCCACTCGGATTAGACCACACCTTTCGGGGGACCAGACCGTTATGACTAAGATTCTTAAGGCGCTTGCGCTTACCAGCGTTGTTGCTCTCGGCTTCAGCGCGTCGGCTGCCAATGCAGCGACGGCCTCGGCAACCGCCCGGGCAACTATCCTCAGACAGATCACTGTCACTCGGACATCCGATCTCGACTATGCCACGAT
>JANNCK010000092.1:0-6349 GCA_031386545.1 Sphingomonadales bacterium | reverse complement strand
GTGCCGCCCTATGTCATCTTCCACGATTCGACCCTGCGCGAGATTGCGGCGGCGCGGCCAGCGACGCTGGCCGAGCTCGGGCGGCTTGGCGGGGTGGGCGCGCGCAAGCTCGACGCTTATGGGGATGCATTCCTTGCCGTCGTGCGGCAGTATTGAAATCGGGAGAGACTGATATGTTCCGCACGCTCGACGACCGCATCATGGTCGCGCCGCAAATCGATACCGACCAGATCGCCGACGCGAAGGCGCAGGGCGTAACCCTGGTCATCAACAACCGCCCCGACGGCGAATCGCCTGGTGAGCCACAGGGGGCCGAGATCGAAGCTGCAGCGCGCGCGGCAGGCCTTGATTATGTCGCGATCCCGGTCGGTCACGGTGGATTTGCGCAGCCCCAAGTCGATGCGATGGCCGCGGCGTTGGCGGGAGCAAGCGGTAAGACGCTTGCCTATTGCCGTTCGGGCACGCGCTCGACCCTGCTGTGGTCGCTTGCGCGCGCCAAGGCGGGCGATGCGCCCCAGATGCTGCACGAAAAGGCCAATGGCGCGGGCTATGACCTGACCCCGGTAGCGGCACTGATCGATATGCTGGCTGGTCAAAAATGAACTGGATGCTGCTCGCCGGATCGCTTGTCGGCGTGCTTGCACTGGCGGGCATCGCGCGCTGGCTCGACCTTGGCGGTGATGCACGCATTGACCGCGACGAAGCTGTGCGGCTGGCCGAGGAACAGGGCTTTACCGTTGCTGACGTAGCGCTCGACCGCGCAGGTTTGTCGGCGCTGGTCCGTGACGAGGCCAATAATTTCATGCTGATCCGCCGCCACGGCGCGCATTTCGTCGCACACCCGCTGCGCGACGCGGAAGGTGCACGGCTCGATCACCGGTTCCTTTCGCTGGGTAAGGTAACGCTCGACTTGGGTGACCAAGCAGGCATCTGGGCGGCGAGTCTGCGGAGACTTGCGGCATGACCATGCCCAATCCCGTCGATTACGCCGTCCCTGCGTTCGTCGCGCTGGTGCTGATCGAAATGTTCGTCGTCCGCCGCGCCAACCGCGACCGCTATGAGCCGCGCGATACGCTGACCTCGCTGTCGATGGGGTTGGGCAGCACTATTGCCGGTGCGCTGACGGCGGGAGCCATCGTCCTCATGTCGAACTGGCTGAACGAACACCGGTTTTTCGACATTCCTTATGTCTGGTGGGCCTGGCCGCTGTGTTTCGTCCTCGACGATCTGAACTATTACGTCTTCCATCGCACCGCACACCGCGTCCGCTGGTTCTGGGCAGCGCACGTCAATCATCACTCCAGCCAGCACTATAACCTGTCGACCGCCCTGCGACAGACATGGACAGGGTTCCTGTCGGTCAGTTTCATCTTCCGCCTGTGGCCGTTGCTGCTCGGTTTTCCCGTCCCCATGCTGTTGTTCTGCGGCGGGATCAATCTGATCTACCAGTTCTGGATTCACACCGAAGTTATCGGGCGCTGCCCGCGCTGGGTCGAGGCGGTGATGAATACACCGTCGCACCACCGCGTCCACCATGCCGTCAACCCGCGCTACCTCGACAAGAATTATGCCGGCGTTTTTATTGTCTGGGATAAATTATTCGGGACGTTCGCGGGCGAGCGTGACGACGAGCAAATCCGTTACGGACTCGTGAAGCAATTGGGAACATTCAACCTGTTTCATACGGTCTTTCACGAGTGGGCGGGCATTGCGCGGGACTTGTGGACTGCGCCGTGGCGCGCCAAGCTGATGTATCTGGTCGGGCCTCCGGGGTGGAGCCATGACGGAACACGCGAGACGTCGGACATGATCCTGCGCCGTTGGGAGGAGCGAGAGACGTGCCAAGTGAACCGCAAGAATTCGACATCGTCGTCGTCGGCGGAGGTTCCGGCGGCAGCGCCGCTGCGGGACGCCTGAGCGAAGGCGGCAAGTACAGCGTCTGCCTGATCGAGGCGGGCGGCAAGAACACCGGCTACCGCACGATCATCCCCGGCTTTGTCGGCTTCCAGACGCCCAAAACCAACTGGGGTTTCGAGACCGTACCGCAACCGGGCCTCAACGGGCGGCGCGGGTACCAGCCGCGTGGCAAGGGGCTGGGGGGGTCGAGCGCGGTCAACGGCATGGTCTATATTCGCGGCAACGCGTGGGACTATGACAATTGGGCCGCGATGGGCTGCACCGGCTGGTCCTATGCCGATGTGCTCCCGTACTTCAAACGTACAGAGCGCAATGTGCGCGGTGCGGACGAGCGTCATGGCGACGACGGGCCGTTGTGGGTCAACGAGCTGGTCTCACCCAATCCCGGCTCGCTCGACTTTGTCGAAGCCGGCGCCTCACTCCAAATTCCGCGCAATGATGATTTCAATGGTGCGCGACAGGAGGGGATTGGCCTGTTTCAAGTCACCCAGAAGAACGGCGAGCGCTGGAGCGCGGCGCGCGCATTTGTCGAACCCGCAGTCGCGGCGGGAAGGCTGACCGTATTGACCGATGTGACAGCCGAACGTGTTCTGTTCGAAGGCGGGCGCGCATCGGGCGTGGCCTATGTGCGTAGAGGCGCGACTGGTCAGGTGCACGCGCGACGCGCTGTAATCCTTGCGGGCGGCGCGTTCGGGACACCGCAATTGCTGATGCTGTCGGGCATCGGCCCCGCCGACCATCTCCGCGACCATGGTATTAATGTCGTAGTGGATCGGCCTGATGTCGGCGGCAACCTACAGGATCATCTCGACTATTCGGCGGCCTTCGAGTGCGACGACACGCGGTTTCTGGGCCAGTCGCTGACGGGACTGTTCAACTCTGCCAAGGCCGTCATTCAATGGTTCCGCACCCGCAGCGGCGCGATGACGACCAACTATGCCGAGGCCGGAGGGTTCCTCAAGATCGACCCGCAAGCGCCTGCACCCGATATTCAGCTGCACTTCTTTCCGGTGGCGCTGGAGGATCACGGGCGAACCGTGGTCAAGGCGCATGGCTATAGCGGCCATGTCTGTGTCCTACGCCCCGAGAGCAAAGGCACCGTCCGTCTCGCCTCGAACAAGGCAACCGATGCCCCGCTGATCGATCCGGCTTTCCTCAGCGACGACCGCGACATGGTACTCCTCAAAAAGGGGGTGCGCGCCATGTACCGGATCATGGAAGCACCGCCGATGACCAACTATCGCGGGCGGGATCGTCATCCCATCAATCTCGATGACGATGCTTCACTTGATGCCCTGATTCGCAATCGGGCCGACACGATCTATCACGCCGTTGGTACCGCACGCATGGGACCGGACGAAGATGCTGTCTGCGACCCTCAGCTGAGGGTACGCGGAGTCGAGGGGCTTTATGTCGCCGATGCCTCGATCATGCCCAAACTCATCAGCGGCAATACCAACGCGCCGAGCATCATGATCGGCGAGCGCTGCGCCGACTTTGTGCAGGCCGATCTTGGCTAACGCCTAAAACGGTACCCAGCGGCTCTTTTCGGTGAACTTCAACCACCCGACATTGGCCCCCAGCCTGACGCCGACGCCGAGCCGCACCGGGATCAGCACGACACTGCCGCGTCGCAGATACGTCGCCGAAAAGCCGCCGACGAAATAGGCGCGTCCCTCGGCCTGCGGGTAGCGCCGATAGAGTTCCTGGCTGTCGTAAAGATTATAGACGAGGGTAAAGACTTTGGTTGCATCACCGCCAACATCGAAACCGATTGACGGGCCCGTCCAATACACAGGCCGCTCGCCCTCGACCGAATGTTTCATCGTGCCCGAACCATAGCGCAAGCCCACGACAAACGCGCCCGAAGCCTCGCGCCCCGCAATATAGGCATTGGGTTCGCCCTGATCGGCGAGGATGCGTTCGATGATTCCCGCAAGGCCCGCTGCGCCTTTGCCGAACACGCCCTCGGCTGCACCGATGAGGTCATCCTTGCGATAGGTCGCGATTTTTTGCGTCGCCAGACTCGATGCGGGCGGCGCGACCATATTGGGCTGGACCGCCGGTGGTGTTGACAGCGGCATGTCGGTGGCAGGCGGCGGCGTTTTGGGTGTGCCGACCGGCGGCATGACCGCAGTCCCGCGCTCGCCCGGCAACGGCGCAACGTCGCTCTGCGCTGCCGCGATATTGGGATCGATGGTTTTTACCTGTGCAATGGCAGGCGCGGCAATCACCGCGCAGGCTGCGATCAGCCATCCGGCGAGGTTCTTGTACATCGATGGTCCCTTTCGCGGACACGGCTTAGCCGCATTAGAATCCACCTCACCTGTCGCTGCAATGAATCGCGCGGTGACATGAGTCGATTTCGCGCCAGATCGTTCAAGCCCGGCTGATTTGGCGTCATGGGCACTGGCGGTTGATTGCGCGCTGCCCCGTCGCTATAGGCCGTCGCTTGCCGCCAGCCGGAGACGTGGGTGAGTGGCTGAAACCAACGGTTTGCTAAACCGTCGTGGCGGGTAACCGCCACCGCGAGTTCGAATCTCGCCGTCTCCGCCAATTTTGCTGATAAATTCCAACTCATAAATGAGCCCGCCGACGGCGGTTCGACATGCGCGGGCTTGAAGTGCGTCGGGCGAGGCGTATCAAGACGCGGACGCTTGCCCGCGCCCGGGCTGCCATGGCATGGACATAGCACGACAGGAGAGACGCCATGGCGACCGCATTGAAAACCAGAATGATGTCCGATGCCGAATGGGCGGCGCGACAAGAACTGGCGTCCTGTTACCGCGTGTTCGCGATGTTTGGTTGGGACGAGCTGATCTTCAATCACATTACGGTGAAGCTTGAAGAGCCCGGCGCATTTCTCATCAACCCGTATGGTATGCATTTCAGCGAAGTGACTGCGTCGTCGCTGGTCAAAGTCGATATCGACGGCAACAAGCTCGACGCTGATAATCCGTGGCACGTCAACCGTGCCGGGTTCGTCCAGCACAGCCTGTTCCATCGCGAGCTGCATGACGCGCATTGCATCATCCATACCCATACGACCGCGACAGTGGCCGTTTGCGCGCTTGAGGGTGGGCTGCAACCAATCAATTTCTATGCCTGTAATTTTATCGGCCAGATCGCCTATCATGATTTCGAAGGCGTCACCGTCCGAGACGAGGAAGGCCCGGCCTTGCTCAAGAGTTTGGGCAACAAGCGCATCATGATGCTCCGCAACCACGGGCCGGTCGTGATGGGCAAGACCTTGCCCGACGCGTTCATCAAATATTGGGCGTTGCAGCGTGCGTGCGAGCATCAGCTCGCGACGCTGAGCATGGGGGCGCCCTTGCATGTCTCCCAGGAGGTGATTGCCGTTCACCAGCGCGATATCGGCCAGACGGCGATCCCGGGCGGGTCGGGCCGCGCCGAATTCGACGCAATGGTGCGCCGCGTCGATAAAATAGACCGTAGCTGGCGTGACTAGTCTCACCATCAACAACCAGCCGATCAAATACCGGATGGATCCCGCAACCCCGCTGTTGTGGGCGCTGCGTGATGCGTCGAATCTGACGGGGACCAAATATGGGTGTGGCACGGGAGATTGCGGGGCGTGTACCGTTGACATCGACGGACGTGCGGTGCGCAGTTGCACGGTCTCGTTACAACAGGTCGAGGGTAGCTTCGTCACCACGATCGAGGCGCTGTCGCGTGACCGGAGCCATCCGGTGCAACAGGCATGGGTGGCCGAACAAGTGCCGCAATGCGGGTTCTGCCAGCCGGGATTTATCATGGCGGTGTCCGTTTTGCTGCGCACGACCAATAACCGCCCAACCGACGCCGACATCGATGCCGCGATTACCAACATATGCCGCTGTGGCACCTACACGCGCATTCGCCGCGCCATTCACCGCGCCGCGGCTGCGATGAGGGGTGAAGAAACCATTGTTGCTGCACCCCCGCCCGGCATCGATCCGCGCGATGCGGCGCGGCGCGTGCCCGCGCTGACACCGCCGGTTGCCCGCTAGAGTTTCCTTTCACGCGGATTAAGCGTCCTGCCAGACTGCGTTCAGCCCGACTCGGCCACACCTAATCGCATGGGACGCGGCGACAATCGTGCACGCGCGCTCCACGGAATGAAATCCATGAAAAAGACATTCGCCCTTGCTGCATTGCTGGCAGCGACTGCCTTTACCCCGGCGCTTGCGCAGGAGGAGCCGAACCAGGGCCGCGGTATGGCCGAAGGCGCGACCACTGAAGAACCAACTCCGATTCCGGAACGTGTTCAGGCGCGGATGGCCCAAGAAGAGCGCCGCGAGCCAGTTATGCATGTTGGAGGTGACGGTCGTATCGATGGTCAGCGACGCCCCGCCCCCGACGGCGCGCAGCATCGACCCGACGGCGGCTGGCAAGGGCGCGAACCCGCCACACCGGTCTATCAACCTTCAGC
>JANNCK010000338.1:0-7615 GCA_031386545.1 Sphingomonadales bacterium | reverse complement strand
TCCGACGGCTGCCATGCGGCGGTGACACGCGCATGAGTCGGAATAGGCGGCGGGAGGGTGAGGAAGAACCCTGCCACCATCACAAGCACAGCGAAGCCCAGCACGACGCGACTCGGACGAATCTGCGCAAATGCGTGCGTTAACTTCTCTAGCTTCACCGGGTCAGCCAATAATTGGAGCCTCTCTCCGCCGAGCGAGGGTAGACGCTCGGCGCGTTATTGCTAGCTTAATAGGATTATTTTGTCAATAGTAAAACGCCTATATGGTTTTAATATGGGTCGATCTACATCCCCACCTCTAGCCCCTTGTTCGGCAGCGCGGCGCGAATCTCGGGCGAATACATCGCCTCGACCCGCGTCGGTGGCAGCCCGAAACGCCCGACGCCGTTGAGCCGGACGACATAGCTGACCGTCACCCGCCCGCGCGGCATCCAGCCGAAATAGCCGCGCCACGCATCGCGCCCGCGCTCGACATAGCTGGGGCTTGTCCCCTCGCCACCGGCCAGATTGCCAAGGATCGATGACTGTCCGCCCAGCCCGCCGATAATAGTGGCACCCGGCGGGACCGGGTCGCTGATGACCACCCAGTTGCGGTCGGCGGTGGCGTCCACCGTGATTATAACCTTCATAACATCACCGCGCGTCAGCCGCCCCTTGACCTTCTGGCTGACCATCTCGGTCGTCTTTGCCATGCGGTAGCCAGCGTAAAGCGGCTGGACGAGCGGCACGGCGGCGTTGACCGACACGGTTGCCCACGGCCCCGCGCCGCCCGATTGTGTCAGCGTTAGCGGCCCCGCCACTGCTGGCAGGCGCAGCGCCGCCGCAGTCGCCGCCATCGGCCAGCCCTGTGTCTGGCTGACCCCGCCGAGGCTGACGGTTGTTGTTCCCGTCACCGCATTCGCCGGATGAAGCGCCGCGAACCGCCGCGCGACGACGGTGCCCCAGGCATTGGCAGGCGTCGTGTCCCAATGCCCGCGCTGTTGGCGCAGCGCGACCCCGACCATCATTTTCGGCCCTTCATTGTCCCAGCCCGGACGACCGAGGACTGCGCCCAGTGCCTTCAGCACCATTTCATCGTCGCTGACCATCATCCACCACGGCGCGGTGCTGGCGTCGGTCAGGTCGATGCGCGTGCCCTCATAGACCAGCCGTTTGCGAAGTGTTGCCTCTGCCGTTGTCCGCAGCGCCGCCGCATTTTTCAGCCCCGGCGTGCGGTCGATGGCGACCATCCAGTCGGACAGCGCCCCCGTCGGCATATCGGCAGGCGCAATGTCGATGGCCCCCAGCAGCGCCGCGTTCGACGCCCCGTTGCGGGCGAGTGCCGCGAGTGCCGCAACCTTGAGCAAACGGTTATCGACCGGCCCGTAGGCATCACGTTTCAAGCGCCCCTCGATAACCGCTTTCAACGCCTCAACCGCGCGGCCCTTCGCTGCCTCCGGCATCGCGAAGCCCGCCTCTGCCGTCATCGACAGCGCGTAAGCGGTGAGCGCTTCCGAGCCCGGCCATTCGCCGGGGAAATAACGGATCAGGCCGTCGCCATCCTGATAGGTCGGTAGCGCGCCCGCGAGCGTGCCCCATGCGCCTGCATCGCCGAGCACAACCGCACGGCTGAGTTGTTGTTCGAAGCAATTATAGGGGTAGGCCGTCATATAGGCGCGCACCCCGGCAAGCGGCGGGGCGAGGCTGTCGGACAGTTTCACATCGACGTAGCTGCCGGTGAGCGCACCCGCAGGCGGCGCAATCGGAATGCCGCCACCTTCACCTACCCGCGCCAGTGTCGCGGCCCAGACCTCGAACGGGATCGCGGGGATAATGTCCTGTGACACGGCAACGCGGTCCACGGCCTTGCCGTCCTCTGACTTCGCCTCGACAGTCCAGTCGAGTTTCGACAGCCCCTCGGGCGCGGTCAGATTCCACGTCACCGCCTGCGCGCTGCCGGGTGCCAGATCGACGGTCAGCGGTTTGCCATCGGCGATGCCGGGATTGACCTTCACCGTTGCGGTCACCCGCATCGGCTTATCGCTGCTGTTTCGCAGCGTGAAGCTCGCGCCAAAGAAGTCACCGGTGCGGACCAGCGGGGGGAGCGCGGAGAATAATTGCAGGTCTTGGCTCGTCCGCACGCTCGCCATGCCGGTGCCGAACAGGTTCGTGCCCGATGTCGCGACCGCAACCATTTTGAACGACGACAGGGCGTCGGACAGCGGCACCGGAATGCGGGCATGGCCGTTGGCATCCAGGGTGACGCGGCCCTTCCACATCAGGACGGGCTTGAAATCATCACGCGTGACCGCAGTTGCATCACCGCCGCCGCCGCCGGCCTCGACCGCTTTCTTGCCATAGTGGCGCTTGCCGACGACTTGGGTCTGGCCGGTCGCGGTCAGCACGTCGAGTGTCCGTTCACCCATCATCGCGTCGAGCAGTTTCCAGCTGTCATTGGGTTGCAGCTGCAACAGGGCCTCGTCGACCGCCGCAAAGGCGATTTCGGCAGATTTGGCCGGTTTGCCGTCGGGGCCGGTCACCGCCACATCGACCTGCGCCGTTTCGCGCACGGCGTATTTCGGCTTGTCCGCACTGACCTTGACCGCAAGGCTATGCCCCTCCCAGCCGACTTTCACCTTTGCCACGCCCATACGAAAGCTGGGTTTCGCCAGATCGACAAGCGCCGTCGGCCCGCCACCCTCGCGGTTGATGAACGGCAGGTTCCACCGTCGTGCAACGTCCGCCCACCACAGCGACCAGCCGCCGATGCGGCCACGCACCGCCATAACACTGACGTAAACATCGGGCGCATAGGCAGCAGGCATCGGCACCGACACAACGGGATTCTTGCCCGACAATTCGGTGACAAAACTCGACAGCACACCTTCGCGCTCGACCGTCACCAGCGCGGTCGCCGACCGGAACGGCATCCGCACCTGAAACTTGGCGGTCTCGCCCGATTTATATGCCTTCGCCTCGGCGATCAGGTCCATCCGGTCGCCGTTATCGCCGCCGAACCACCAGTCGTCTTCACCCGCGAGCCACACTGTCCTGACGGCCCGTGCAACATTGCCATCGGCATCGGTCGTGGTCGCCACGGCAACAACTTCGCCGGAGACGCCGGGGTCAAGCTTGCAATTGGCCAGCCCCTTGTCGTCGGTCGTCGCCGAACAATTCGACGCGATCTTGGTCACCTTCGACTGGTTGTCATAAGCGTAAAAGCCGCCGATCAACCGCCGCCGCGCGGTGATCGTCTCGCGCGTGTAGAGATCGACCGAGACGCGCTGGCCCGCTTTGACCTTGTTCTCGGCATTGAGGGCGACGAATTGCAGGCGCAAATCGCTGTCGCGCATCAGCCAGCCGTCAGTCTTCATGCCCAGTTTCACTGCCGCCGGATTGAGCAGCAAGGTGCGCGACGCGGTCAGCGTTTCGCCATTGGCATCGAGATAATCCATTTCGACCGTCATCGCCGTGGTCGCATCGATGGCCTGCGCGATTTCGATCTGGGTTTGCGCGGTGCCATCGTCCTTCAGCGTGACCGGCAGGGTCTGCGACAAGGGCAGTGGCGTTTCCGGCGCATTGCCGTCCCCGTCGAGCGGGGTCGTTCCCTCCTTCATCGCCGCGCCACCGAAGGTCCAGCCATCCCAGCCACCCGGATCGACATAGCTGGTCGAAAACGCGGTACGCAGTGCCACTGGCAAGTTCGACGCGCCGCCGCCCGACAGGTAACCGACGAACAGATCGAGCGGAACCAGCCTGGGCCGGACCAGTGCCTGCTTCGGTCCCGTCACCGTTGCACGCATCGTCGGGAGTTTATACTCGTCGACACGCACCGACTGGCCAGTCGAGATCGTCTTGTCCCCCACAATGACGTTGAGGTCATAGTCGCCCATCGGGGCGCTGGCAGGCGCGGTCCAGCGCGACTCGCCAATGCCATCCGCCCCGATCTTCACTGGCATATCGAACTGCGTGTCCGACCCGCGATGCGACAAGCGCAAGACGCCCTCAATGCCCTGCGCCAGGGCAAAGCCCGCACCCACTGGTTTGCGCAAGATGTGCTTCATGTTGACCGTCTCGCCCTGCTTCATCAGCGTGCGGTCAAACACGGTGTGCAGGATGTCGTCGCGCGCCGAATAGCCATAGGGCAGGTCGAAATCATACGGACGAATGCCCTGTCCCCAGTCGGTCAGGGTAAAGCTGAAGTCGTCGGCGAGACGTGCCGAAACCATCAGCGGATGCGCGTCGGAATTTTCATCGCAGCTGCCATAGGTTTCGGGCTGCGGAACACCCGAGCTGACCAGCAACCGCCCCTGCGCGTCGCTCGTGCCGCGCGCCAGCATCTGTCCTGAACAACTGTCAGTGATGCGGACATCGGCACCGGCGACCGGCTTGCCGCTGTCGAGCGCCGTCACCCACGCGAGCGATGCTTCACGGCCCCATTTGAAATGCACCGCCATATTGGTGACGAGCGCACCCGCCGCAACGTAGCGCGTGGCATCGCGCCCGAGCAATGCCTTGCCCAGCACCGGCGAAGCGAGTTCGACGACATAGAAACCGGGTTTGGCGAGCGGCACACCGACCACCTCAAACGCCTTGCCGGCACCGGGCAAGCCGAGCTTCAAATCCGTTCCCGCGCCGTTCAACAGTGAGGTTGTGCCGGTATAGTTGACCGACTTGCGGTTGCCGTCTTTATCCTCCGGCCCTTCATCGCGGAAGTCGTTCTCGTTGGCTTTGTCGAGCCGTCGCAGCCAGTCAGCGACTTGCGCATCCGAGCCATCAACGCGCAGAGAATTCCCGCCGATCGACACCACCCGTTGCGCCAGTTGCGGCTCGACCGCACGCACGGTGACGGGCAGCACGCCGCCCTCCTTCGCCTCGATAATGCCGAAGGGAGCCGCAAACTTCACCAGCGGCGGTGCGGCGTCGAACTTCACCTGCAACGGAAAGCGTTCGGCATTGGCGAGTAGCCGCCCGCTCGCATCCTTGATGCCCGCAGGCAGTGTCAGCGTGGCACCCTGCGCTTCGGGGAAGGGGCCGTTGAAATTGAGGTCGGCGACTTCGGGGTTGCTGCGATCGTCGTCGGCAAATTCCGGCGCGCGCACCGTGCCGTCGGCGAACGTCAGCTTGATCGCCTTGGCCAGCGCCATCGGGATCGGGGCGGCAAAGCGGACATGCGCGTCGCCGACCGGGTTGCACCCGGCCTGCGGGTTGACGCGGTTGCATTCCCAGCGGGCCTCGAACGCCTTGCGCACAGTGAAGTCGAAGCGTTGCAGACGTCCCGCCGTGCGCCCGTCGGCACTGGCGATGCCCGCATCCCACACCAGCGCAACGTCGCGTCCGGCGGGCAATGGGCGGCGGCATTTGACTGGGACAATGGTCGACAGCGCCTTCGCCTTGTCGGCGGCGTTTGTCGGCAGAATCTGCGGCTGACCTGCCTGTTCAAGGAAATTGCGAAGTTGCCAGCTGTCCTTGCCGAGCCCCTCGATAATTGTCGCGGCCACTTCGGGCTTCAACACATCGACGGCGATTTTTTCGCCGATGCCATCGACCGCGCAATAGGCATTGGCCCCGACCGACGCCGCCGTCGGCGCAACATTGGTCGCCACGAGGAAAACCTGCTCCTCCTCGATCTCTGAATCATTGCCGCTCAGCACCCCGCGCGCCGACGGGCCGCCGGTATCGATGGTAAAATTCTTCGACCCCTCGACCTGCGCGCCACGCGCCGAGGCCAGATTGTCGTTCAGATCGACCTTGCAGGTCAGGCCGCCGGGCAATGCCTTTTCGAAATCATAAACAAAGGTCTGCGTATCGACCCAGCGCCCGTTCGCCGCGACGGGACAGCTCAGCTTGGCCGGCGGGGTCGCGCGCGGATCGCCGAGCGGCACCATGGCCTCCGAAAAGCGCATCGTGAAGCGTTCAATCGCCCCGCCGTTCGCACCCGCCGAGCCCGGCGTCGCGAGGACAACTTGCGGGGCGGCATTGCCAAGCGCAACCAGAGGAATTGCACAGAGCCCAAGTGCCAGCCACCGCATTTGAATCCGCATCAAGATACTCCCTCGCGGGCACCGTCTGCCAAGCCCGTCCGCAAGTCCAGAGGCGATCATGGAATTCGCCACGTCCCGAACTTGACGAAACGTGACTTTACGTCATTGTGCAAAAATTGAGTCATAAGGGTGCTTCGGGGGATGGCAGCCTTTGGTTGCGAAGTGCTGGTCGGTATTGCGCACGAACTTACCTTGTTCGCGGCGACAGCATTTCTGCTGGGCGGGGCAAGCGACACCGTAATTGACCTGATCTGGATAGCACGCAGTGTCTGGCGTCGCGGGTTTATCTTTCGAAGATACGCCCGCGCCGACGCGACAACGCTGGTGGTACCGCGCAATACTGGCCGCATCGTGTTTTTCATAGCTGCGTGGGACGAGAGCAGCGTGATCGGCGCGATGCTGCGCCACACCGTTGACACGCTGTCGGGGGCCGACTGGGTGATCTATGTCGGCGTCTATCCCAATGATCCCGCGACAATCGATGCCGTTGCCCGCGTTCAATCGCCCCGCGTTCGCATGGTAGTCGGCCCCCGCGACGGCCCCTCGACAAAGGCCGACTGCCTGAACGCACTGTGGCGACAGATGCTCGCCGACGAAATCCGCGAGAACATATCTGCAAAGGCCATCGTCCTTCATGATGCAGAGGATGTCGTCCACGCCGCCGAACCCCGCGTGTTCGACAGTCTGATCGAACGGTTCGACCTGGTTCAATTGCCTGTGCTGCCGCTGGTCGATCCGGCCTCGCGCTGGGTATCCGGGCACTACATCGACGAGTTCGCCACCCATCACAGCAAGACCATCGTGGCGCGCGAAGCGATTGGGGCGGGGTTGCCCTCGGCGGGTGTCGGCTGTGCATTTTCGCGCGCGATGCTCGGGCGTATGGCCGAGGGCCGCGACGGCCCGTTCGATGCGGCCAGCCTGACCGAGGATTATGAGCTGGGCCTGCGCATCCGCGAACTTGGCGGGCGCAGCGCCTTTGTCCGTCTGCCCGAATGCCCGGGCGGTCCGCTCGTCTGCGTCCGTGCCCATTTTCCGGCGACATTGCCCGATGCCGTCACCCAGAAATCACGCTGGATTGCGGGGATCGCGCTATCGGGATGGGACCGGCTCGGCTGGCAGGGCGGGATAGCCGAATGCTGGATGCGGGTGAACGACCGGCGCGCGGTGTTCGCCGCCCTCGTCCTGCTCGCCGCTTATGCGGCACTGGCGCTCAACGTCGTGACGATGCTGCTCGATCTGGTCGTCGGGGGCAAGATCGGCGTGCAGGAGGCCCCGGCCTTTTCGGTGCTGCTCCTCCTGTGCAGTATTCTGCTTGGATGGCGGCTTGCGCTGCGGGCAATGATCGTCGCGCGGCTCTACGGCTGGCGTGAAGGGCTGCGCTCCATCCCCCGCGCTATTTTTGCCAATGTTATCGACATGATGGCGGCGCGGCGCGCGGTCGGTGTGTATCTTTCCTCGCGCCGCGACGGCATCGTCCGCTGGGACAAGACGCGGCATGATTTTCCCGCCGACCCGGCATCGGCACGTTGAGAACCACTCCGAAAAGTCCCGCGAAACCGCTGCGCGCGCTCGTCGGAGGTCTGATGCTATGGA
>JANNCK010000044.1:0-1566 GCA_031386545.1 Sphingomonadales bacterium | reverse complement strand
TGGTGAACCGTTCAGCCGAACCGGCGCGGCTCGTTGTCGAGGCTATGGGTGAGTCCGAACCGGTCGCAAGCAACGCAACGCTGTCAGGTCGCGCTGCAAACCGGCGTGTCGAAATCGTGCTCCACCCACGCGAGGGTTGATGGTTTGGGGCGGACGGCAGCGACACTGCCGTCCGTTCAGGATTGGTGGAGCCTAGCGGGATCGAACCGCTGACCTCCACACTGCCAGTGTGGCGCTCTCCCAGCTGAGCTAAGGCCCCAATCCAAGGAGGCGCGCCATAAGTCAGGCGGCGCGCCTATGCAACTCTGATAACGACGTCCTTATTAGACGTCGTCATTGCCCTGTGCGGTATCGACACCCAGATCGTCGTCACCACCCAGATCGACTTCGTCATCAGGCGACTTTTCGGCATCCTCGTCAACCACATCGAGATCGATGTCGGCAACTTCTTCCAGATCGATGCCATCTTTGGCAGCGTCCTTCTTGGGCGCATCAAATGGAAGCGGCTGCTTCGACTTGAGAATGGACTCGGGCATCCACTGGTTGCCGCAACTAATGCAAACGACCGGGTCTTCCTTGGTCAGATCATAAAAGCGCGTGCCGCATTTCGGGCAAGTGCGCTTCGTGCCCCATTCAGGCTTTACCATCTGTTCTCGATGCTCCGGAAAAATTGGTTTCGTGCAAGCAGCAAGACTGCTGCAACGACGTAGGGGCGCGCCCTTGCCATAGCATGAGGCCACTGTCAAAGCCGCGCGCCATGATAGTCAGTCCTTCCGGCCCACGTTCTTTCACAGCTTCGGGCCCGTTGCGCGGCATCATAACTGTCCCCGGCGACAAGTCGATCTCGCACCGCGCCCTAATGTTATCGGCGCTAGCGGTTGGCGAGTCAGTGATCGAGGGGCTGCTGGAGGGAGAAGATGTTCTCGCCACCGCCGCTGCCATGCGGGCAATGGGCGCAACCGTCGAAAAGCGCGGCGACAAATGGCATATCTGGGGCGTCGGCGTTGGCGGTTTGCTCCAGCCACAAGGCGCGCTCGATATGGGCAATTCGGGGACATCGACGCGGCTGTTGATGGGGCTCGTCACCAGCCATCCGATCAGCGCGACGTTTACCGGTGACGCCTCGCTCAGCGGGCGACCGATGGGTCGTGTTATCGACCCGTTGGCGACGATGGGCGCGGAGTTCACCGCGAGTCCCGGTGGGCGCTTGCCGCTCATGGTGCGTGGGATGTGCCCTGCAATCCCCATAGAATACCGTTTGCCAGTGGCGTCGGCACAGGTGAAGTCCGCGATCCTGCTGGCGGGGCTCAACACGCCGGGGATCACCCGCGTGGTCGAACCCGTCCCCACCCGCGACCATAGCGAGCGGATGCTGGCAGGGTTCGGTGCGGAGCTCACTGTCGAGACCGACAGCACGGGCGTGCGGACAATCTCGATCCGGGGCGAGGCCGAGTTGCGCCCGCAGAACATCACCGTTCCGGGCGACCCTTCGTCTGCGGCCTTTGCGACCGTCGCCGCGCTGCTGGTGCCGGGGTCGTCGGTGACGATCATGAACGTGGGCATGAA
>JANNCK010000040.1:0-2012 GCA_031386545.1 Sphingomonadales bacterium | reverse complement strand
CAAGGCGGCGCTGGCGGACCGGCTGGTCGCCGAATTGTCACCGATCCGCGAGCGGTATCTGGAGTTGCGGGAGTCAGGGACTATCGATGCGGTGCTGGCGGACGGCGCGGCGCGGGCTGTGGTGATTGCGAGGCCGACGCTGGATGCGGCTTATGATGCGTTGGGGTTGATGCGATCATAAATATTTAGCCAAATTGGCACTTTATGCTTGACAAGCGTTCGAACTAGTATAGAACATATAGCGAACACTGGTGAGATTTACGATGCATAGACAACAGTCATTCGCGAATTGGCTTCGGACGGGACGGGGGCAATCGGGCCGGATCGAGGTCAAATTCAATCCGTGGCACGATCCTGACGATGGCAAGTTTACATTCCGAAACAGCGGGAGCTTTTTCGGCGAAGGGGGCTCTACAGACTTCGCTCAACGTCCGCGCCGCGACGACCCACGTGTCTTGGCTATTGGCAGAGCCAAGCGGCGGGAAGGCGCGAAAGATAAGCCGACAATAAGTACCTTTCGGCCGGGAGGGGGATCATTCGGCGGTGCAGGAGCAAGTGGAAACTGGGACAGCCCAATTCGGCGGCCTGCGAAGGCCGCGAGCGCCGTTGCAACGCTTCACGGTGCCCTTCGCTTAACTCGCCCGATAATTCGGTCTCCTGCGCCAACACCGACTAAACTGCGGACGCCAATATCCAAAAGCCCCGAGCATCGCCTGCCGCAAGGTTGGCGTAAAGATACGCGACGTGGGTACACCTTTGTGCAAGACGAGGGGTCGCGGACGAGGGATGTTTCCGGCTCACTAAGGCTTGAGCCTGGCATTCGGGACAAGCGAATCCAACTCGAAGCGGGGAAGCCGGACCGGAAGCCGACCGACGAGGGAGGACACTACATCGGGGTGCAGTTCGACGGCCCTCGGGAAGAGTTTAACCACTTCGCGCAGGATCGTAACTTCAATCGCTCTCGCTATCAAAAGCTCGAACGCAAATGGGCGAACGCCTTGAGGTCTGGCAAAAAAGTTCACGTCCGGATCAAGGTTCTGTATGAAACTACATCGAGGCGCCCCGACAAGCTAGCGGTCACGTCCACGATCAGCGGGAGCCCAACTTATGAGGAGTTGAATAATGAACCCGGCCAGTGACGAAGACCGCGATGTGGCAATCGGTGACAAGCTCACCGAGATCGGCCAGATCCTTGCCGGGATCGCCAGAGGCGAGCCCGACGGAACCTATATGTATGCAGAAGCCGACGCAGGTTGGTCGTGTGCCGCCATCTTCGAAGATTTGGGCGACAGGCTGCTGTTTCGCGCACCCAATGACGAACTTTTTGAGGAAATTCGGCAACTTTGGAAGCTGTTCGAGCCTGCGAGGCGCTGGACAAACATGGAATACCAGATTGTCGGTGAACGATTTAACGCAAGCTTCGATTATGACGACCTAGACGCCGACGACAGCGTGACGTCGATAGACCGACGCCAGGCGAAGGCGCGTGTGTTGTTCGGTGACAAGCCGATCGATTATTCCGACACCGGTCGCGATCAGGACTTCATCGACGAACATTTGTCCGACATGAAGGGCGTCTAGCCTTGCACGTTCAGCGGTGGTTCAACGACGTCTGCCCAGCTATATCGGAATAAACGAGAGGTCCGACCCATGAACCGCATCTTCGCTGCTCTTGCCCCCGCCGCCCTCCTCGCCGTCGCGGGCTGTGCCGCGCCGTTTCAGGCGCAGGTGTCGCGGTTCCAGCAACTCCCCGCGCCACAGGGCCAGACCTTTGCTGTGATCGCTGAAAACTCGCGCCTCGATGGCAGTCTGGAGTTCGCACAATATGCAAACACTGTGTCGCAACGCCTTGCAGTTTATGGCTATACCCGCGCGGTGGCACCGGGTGACGCGAACCTTGTGGTGCGGCTCGACTATGGAGTCGACAAGGGGCGTGACCGGCTCCGCACGGTGCCCGGTTTCGGGGGCGGATTCGGGGCAGGGTTCGGGGGCGGCTATGGCCCGCGCTTCGG
>JANNCK010000024.1:0-1765 GCA_031386545.1 Sphingomonadales bacterium | reverse complement strand
CAAACCGACTTGGCTGAGCTTGTCGAAGCCCGCTTCTTCCTGCCAATATATTGCCCCCCGTACATCTCCCCGCTATCGGCCCCGCAACACATAGGTATCCCGGAGTTATCATGCCTGACACATTGACCCTCGACCGTTTGCGTTCCGGACAGGGCTTCATCGCCGCGCTCGACCAGAGTGGTGGATCGACGCCCAAGGCGCTCAAGGGGTACGGCATTGAAGCCGATGCATTTTCGAACGACGAGGAAATGTACGCGCTGATTCATGACATGAGGTCGCGGATCATTACGTCGCCCTGCTTTGGCGGCGAAAAGGTGCTTGGTGCAATCCTGTTTGAACGCACGATGGATGGCCATGTCGATGGCAAGCCAACCCCGCAGGCGCTGATCGAACGCGGCGTCGTGCCGTTCATCAAGATCGACAAGGGGCTGGAGGACGAAGCGGATGGCGTCCAGATGATGAAGCCGATGCCCGAACTTGACGCGCTGCTGACCCGTGCGAAGGCATTAGGTGTCGCGGGCACCAAGGAACGCTCGGTTATCAATCTTGCAAACCAAATCGGGATTTCTGCCATCGTCGCGCAGCAGTTCGACGTTGCTTGCCAAGTGCTGGCGCACGATATGGTCCCGATCATCGAGCCAGAGATCAACATCAAATCCCGTGAGCGCGCCGCCGCCGATGCGATCCTGCGCGATGAATTGCTGGCCGCGCTCGACGCGCATGACGGCGCGCCGGTGATGCTCAAGCTGTCGATCCCGAGCGAACCAAATCTGTTCGCGCCGCTTGTCGATCACCCCAAAGTGCTGCGCGTCGTCGCGCTGTCGGGGGGCTTTGCCCGCCCCGAAGCCTGCGCCGAACTGGCAAAAAATCGTGGCATGATCGCGAGCTTCAGCCGCGCCTTGCTTCAGGATTTGCGCCACCAGATGTGCGACGACGACTTCAACGGCGCGCTGGGCGGGGCGATCAATGAAATTCGGGTAGCGTCAGCGACCTAAACCCCGTCAATTCCTCGTTCGCAAGAATGATAGGAAGGGCTGACATTTTGGCGCTCTCCACTACAGCAGCCCGTATGACCGAACTTTCCGACGACTTCGCCGCCCAATTCCCCCGCGAGCGCCGCCCTGCGTGCCAGCTCTACCTCATCTCGCCGCTCGACGTGACCGGCAGCTTCCCCGACCGCCTGCGCCGCGCACTGGGTGCCGGGCCGGTCGCGGCGTTCCAGTTGCGCGTGAAGGACGTCGACCAGCACGAGGCCGTGCGCCTCGCCGAGCCGCTCCAGCGCATCTGCGCCGACGCTGATGTCGCGTTTATCGTCAATGACTCGGCGTCGCTGGCCAAGCGGCTGGGCGCGGACGGGGTGCATCTGGGGCAGGGCGACGGCGACGTGCGCGAGGCGCGCGAGCTGCTCGGGCGTGAGGCGCAGATCGGCGTGACCTGCCACGACAGCCGCCACCTCGCGATGGAAGCGGGAGAAGCCGGGGCGGATTATGTCGCGTTCGGGGCATTCTACGACACGACGACCAAGCCCAGCGATTACCGCCCAGACCCGTCAATTCTGGGTTGGTGGACAACATTGTTCGCGTCACCCTGCGTCGCCATTGGCGGAATTACACCGGAGAACGCTGCGCCGTTGATTGCGGCAGGTGCGGATTTTATTGCGGTGTCGAACGCGGTGTGGGGCGAGGACGAAGCGGCGGCGGTGAAGGCGTTTGCGGGGGTTTTGGCGGGAAGCACGAACTAACGCTACTTCCCGAGCGAAGACGAG
>JANNCK010000013.1:0-2298 GCA_031386545.1 Sphingomonadales bacterium | reverse complement strand
CTTGCGGGCCAGAGTGGCTTACATGCCGGCGCCAGCGCCATACATGATTTCCACGCGACGATTCTGCAGTTCGCGAACGCCATCGGCGGTCTGAACGCGCAGGTTGGTTTCGCCGAGCGCCTTGGTCGTGATGACCCCGCCAGCAATACCCTTGGTCTGCATGTACGCGCTGACACCGTCTGCGCGACGCTGCGAGAGGCCAAGGTTGTACTTCGGGGTACCCGACGTGTCGGTGTAACCACGGAGCTCGACCTGTGCCGTACCGCAATTCGCATAGTTGGCAACCGCGCCGTCGAGGATGCTTGCAGCCTCTGGCGTGATGTCCGACTTGTCCCACTCGAAGAACACGATGAACGGTCCAGGAGTGCAGACCGCTGCCGGCGGCGGCGGCGGAGCAGGCTCGGGGGGGGGGGGGGGTGGGGGCGGGGGTGGCGGCGGGGGCGGGGGTGCCGCTGGCTCGCCGAAGTTGTAGATCAAGCTACCGAGGATCGAGTGCGACCGGTAACGCGAACGATTGGCGCGACCCAAGCCATCGATCGTGTCAACGCCATCGGCGTTGAAGAAACGATACTTCAGACCAACGTCAACGTTGTCGCTGAGCGGCGCACGAACACCAGCCAATGCCTGATAGGCAAAGCCCGTATCCGAGTCGTTCATGAATCGACCGTTCGGATTGATCGACCAATTCGAATACTTGACGCGAGCAATGCCGACACCGCCGCCGACGAAGCCGCTGATCCCGGTTTCGTCACCGAAGTCGAGCAGGCCGTTCATCATGAAGCTAAGTACGGATGTCTTGCCCGACATCGGACCCGTTCCTGCAGGTGCAGGCGCCAAACCCGTTGCGCGGAACGTCGTCAGCGCGCTGGTGTATGCCTCGTTCTTGGCTTCTTTGTAGCCTACTTCTGCTTCGAGGCGGAACGCACCGAAGTCATAGCCGATGATACCATCGACGTCATAGGCGTTCTTCACGTCTGCCTTGGCGGCAGCACGATTAGCACCGATGTCAAAGCTGATGTCTTCGACAATCGAAGCTCCACCCTCAACCCCAATGTACCAGGCCTTGTCACGTGCGAGCGCTGGGCCCGCGATCGCGGTGGATGCAAGCGCCATTGCAATGGCAAGCTTCCGCATAAAAATCCCCTTTCCGTTTGTCACGATGGACAGCGTTGATGCCCTAGCCAAAGCAATGCCGTCGTGCAAGCGCGCAAATCGGGCAAATGTTGCCTAAATGTCGCACAAGTCGCAGGTAATACCGACTGGAACGGTGGCCAAACGACGCGCTGGCCAAAAGGTTCCCCTTTAAGATGCCTAACTTGAAATCAATCCATGCGTGCGGAGTCGTTCAAGCACTGCCACGACCGCCGCTCTTGCTTCCGCATCGACCGTGGCCCCTCCGTCAGGACTCGTAATCGCCGCGCCGCGCGCGCCGACGATTTGCACGCCATCGAGGACCAATGTCCGGCCCGTAAGTACCCCGGCGGCCCACGCCGACGATGTCCGGCGAAAGTACATCGAGTCAAAGAGACTCCACACAGTCATCCCCTCAAGCGGTGCCAGAAATCGCCACCCGCCTGTGGTCCACACGGCCAAATCGCCGTCATGTCCGGCCCAGATGCCCGGCGCAGCACTGCCGACGATCCAGCTCTGCCCTGCAACCGGCGCAACCGGCACAGTCGGCGGGGCCACAGCTACGACCACGGGCTGAACCAGCGCGTCAAGCTGCGCCAACGCCTCGTTATGCGTCATTTCTTTCTGCGCCTGCGCCACCGCCAACAGCGGGAGCGATAGCCGGTCGGTTTGCAGCGTCATCGCATAGCTCTCCTCATATCAGGGTAATCGTCAGCACCAGCGGCGGTGACAGTCCCGCATCCCCCGCTTGCTGAATCAAAAAATTGGCGGTCACCGCCCCGCCCGCGACATCGGCCGCCCGCATCGCCGCTGTGTAAGTGAACGCGGGCGTCACCACCTCGGCGTTGCCTCCCGGCCACGCGAAACGATACGCCTCGCGCTCCTCGGCCACAGGCACTTCGATCCCGTCGCGCCACGCCCAACCTGCGCGACTTCGCCGCGTCCAGCCGATCACTGTATCGCCGGAGGGTAATCGTACGACTGTCGGATGGACCGGTGATAACGGCGACACCGCCCGCCCCGCTGTCGCGCTGCTCGCCTGCGGCCATGGCGCTATATCGCCGATTCCCGAGGCCAGCACACGCACCCCCGCAATCGCCTGAGCAGAGGGCAGCAACGCCGCTGTCGCCTCCTCCAGCAGCACAAAGGACGTTCCGACCGGATGCA
>JANNCK010000334.1:0-10311 GCA_031386545.1 Sphingomonadales bacterium | reverse complement strand
CGCTTCCGCCAGACACTGCGCAATGGCCTCGGCCTGCTCGACGAGGCGACGGCGACGCTAGGCGCGGGCGCGACGCTGCCCGGCGAAACCGCGTTCAAGCTCTACGACACTTATGGTTTCCCCTATGACCTGACCGAGGACGCGTTGCGCGCGCGCAGCATCGGCGTCGACCGCGCCGGGTTCGACGCGGCGATGGCGCGGCAAAAGGCGGCGGCGCGCGCGGCGTGGAAGGGGTCGGGCGATGCCGCGTCGGCGGACATCTGGTTCGACATTGCCGACGAACTCGGCGGGACCGAATTCACCGGCTATTCGGGCGATATGAGTGACGGCGAAGTCGTCGCGCTCATCAAGGACGGCGCGCGCGTGACCGAGGTCGACGAAGGCGAGGCGGTCACCATCCTGACCAACCAGACGCCGTTCTACGGCGAAAGCGGCGGCCAGATGGGCGACGCGGGACGGATTACAAGCGCGGGCGGCCTGTCGGTGCTGGTCGAGGACACGTCGAAGCCGCTCGGGCGGCTGCACGCACATCAGGGGGTGGTCGAAAGCGGCAAGATCGCGGTCGGCGACACGGTAACGCTGGGCATCGACACCGAGCGGCGCGGGCAGCTTCGCGCCAATCACTCGGCGACGCACTTGCTTCACGCGGCGCTGCGCCACCGGCTCGGCGGGCATGTCACGCAAAAGGGCAGCTTGGTCGCGCCGGACCGGCTGCGCTTCGATTTCGCGCACAATGCTGCGCTTACCCCTGCCGACATCGCGCATGTCGAGGGGGAAGTGAACGCGCGCATCCGCGAAAATGACGCCGTGACCACGCGGCTGATGACGCCTGACGATGCGGTGGCGGCGGGCGCGCTCGCGCTGTTCGGCGAGAAATACGGCGACGAAGTCCGCGTGCTCAGCATGGGGAAGGCGGCGGAAAACCATTATTCGGTCGAGCTGTGCGGCGGCACGCATGTCACGGCGCTCGGTGACATCGCGCTGTTCAAGATCGTGTCCGAAAGCGCCGTCTCGTCAGGTGTTCGCCGGATCGAGGCGCTGACCGGTGAGGCCGCGCGCCACTGGCTGACCGCACGCGAAGACCGGCTGAAAGAAGCTGCCGCGATGCTGAAGGCTGCACCCGACGACGTGCCCGCGCGCGTCGCGGCGCTGGTCGAGGCGCAGAAGAAACTTGAACGCGAGCTGGCGGAGGCAAAGAAGGCGCTGGCGCTTGGGGGTGGCAGCGGTACTGGACCGGCGGTCGAGGACATCGCGGGCGTGAAGTTCGAGGGGCAATTGCTCGACGGATTTGATCCCAAGGGGCTGCGTGGCCTGATCGACGAGGCGAAATCACGCCTCGGTTCGGGCATCGCGGCGGTGGTGACGGTCGTCGAAGGCCGCGCCTCGGTCGCGGTCGGCGTGACTGACGATCTGAAGGACCGGTTGAGTTCGGTCGATCTCGTCAAGGCTGCGGTTGCGGCGCTCGGCGGGCAGGGCGGCGGCGGCCGCCCCGACATGGCCCAAGGCGGCGGGCCGGACGGCGCAGCGGGGGCCGAGGCACTGGTGGCGGTGCGGGCGGCGATCGAGAGTGCAGCGGTCGCGGCGTAGAAATTGGGTTCACGCGGAGACGCGGAGAGCGCGGAGGGTTCACTGAGGATAAAGGTGCCAATTCTCAGCGTCCTCCGCGCCTCCGCGTGAACCAAAGCCTTACTTAAAGCGCCTTCAGCCGCGGCGGCGCATTCAACCCGCCGGCTTCCTTGATCGCCTCGCGCAGTTCGTCGCGCTTTTCGTGGATGCTCGCGATCACCGGCCCCATTGCGACGCCGAGATCGACCAATACCGCTTCCGACAGTTGCAACGACGACTCCAGTGTTTCCGGCACCGCGTCAGTCACGCCAGCGCGGTACAGCTTGGCCGCGTGTTCCGGGTCGCGTGCGCGTGCCACAATTGTGAGTTCGGGTGCCTCCGCCCGCAACCGTCGCGCCAGTACGACATTCTGCACCGGATCGTTCATCGTCAGCACGACGGCGGCGGCGTCGGCAAGGTGCAGCGCCCCGGTCGCGCCCGCCCGACCCGCATCGCCGTAACGTACCGGCTTGCCCTCGCGGCGGGCGGCGGCGACGACATCGACATTGGCCTCGATCGCGGTCCACGGTTTGTTGTGGACGTCGAGCATCGATGCGACCATTTCGCCGACGCGGCCATAGCCAATAATCACGGTGGTCTGCGGATCGAGGGCGGTCGCGCCGCCGCCATCGTCCCAGCCGATCCCGCGTGCAACGCGGTGGCCGACGGTGGCGAGCAGCGGCGTGATCGTCAAGCCGATGGCGGTCACCCCTGTCCAGAATGTCGCAGTCGGCAAATCGACCAACCCCGCCGTCAGCGCTGCGCCGAGCACGACCAAGGTCAATTCTGACGGGCTGGCCATCAATATGCCGGTTTCCGCCGCGACCCCGGTCTGTACGCCGCCAAGGCGGAGTAGCCCCGCCGTGAACGCGGCCTTCAGGATCACCACCACGGCTACCGCCAGGAGCAGGGCAGGCCATTGGTCGATCAGCAGGCGCAAATCGAGCTGCATCCCGACCGTCAGCAGGAAAACTCCGAGCGCGAGGTTTTTGAACGGCGCGATCACGCCGTCGATCTCGCCGGCATAGTCGGTTTCGGCGATCACAAGGCCCGCGACCAGTGCTCCGACTATGGGGGACAGGCCGACCGCAAGCGTCGCGAGGCTGGCAAGAATAACGACCAGCAGCGTCACTGACAGGAAGAGTTCGGGGCTGCGTGTGCGGGCGGCTTGGGCGAACACGCGCGGGAGCACGACGCGTCCGGCG
This sequence comes from Sphingomonadales bacterium, assembly GCA_031386545.1. Taxonomy (GTDB): domain Bacteria; phylum Pseudomonadota; class Alphaproteobacteria; order Sphingomonadales; family Sphingomonadaceae; genus Sphingomonas_O. Next base: position 7,501 of record JANNCK010000334.1, on the reverse strand, counting down.
AGCAGAAGTGCCGCAACGACCAGAATGCCGAGGCCGAGCACTTGCCCCATCGCCCCGAAATCGCGCCCCCCCGAGCCGAGCGCACCGAGCAGAAAAATAATTGGCACCAGCGCAAGGTCTTCAAAGAGCAACATCGCAAACGCCAACCGCCCGACCGGACTCGTCGTGCCCGCAATTGGCAACACCAGCGCGGTCGACGACAGCGCGAGCGCAATGCCGAGGCCAAGTGCGGCGTTCGTCGAATAGCCGAATGCCAGCAGCGCCGCGGCAATGAGCAGCGCGTTGCCAATCAACTCGGCGGCACCGATCCCCGCGACTTCGCGCCGCATCGCCCATAACCGGCGGAAACTCAGCTCCAGTCCGACCGAGAATAGCAGCAGGATGATGCCGAATTCGGCAAACACCGACATCCCCTTGGGGTCGCTGATCGTGACGTAGAACAGCCACGGCCACTGGGTGACGATGCTGCCCAGCCCGAACGGGCCGACGACGACGCCGACCAGAATAAAGCCGATCACCGGCGAAATTTTAAGCCGCGCGAACGCCGGAATAACCAGCCCTGCAGCGCCCAGCACGACGAGCGCGTCGCTGAGACCGGCGGAGGTGGGATCAAGGGCCATGCGCTCGACATTAGGGGGGGAGTGCGCGCAATGTCACCCCATGAACGCGGATGTGGTGATCGTCGGGGGTGGCCCTGCGGGGATGATGGCGGGGCTGCTGTTCGCGCGCGCGGGTGTCTCGACGCTGGTGCTGGAGAAGCACGCGGATTTTCTCCGCGATTTCCGCGGGGATACGGTCCACCCTTCGACGCTGCGGATATTTGACGAATTGGGGATGCTGGAGACGCTGCTTGCCCGGCCCCATGACAAAGCGCGCACGATAAGCGGCATTATTGGCGGGGATACCGTCAAAATTGCTGATTTTGGTCATCTTCCCGGCAAATGCCGCTTTATCGCCCTCATGCCGCAATGGGAGTTTCTCGATTGCGTTGCCGATCTTGCGCGCCGCTACCCCGCTTTTAAATTACAGATGAATTCGGAAGCAGTGGGTCTGATCGAGGAGGACGGCCGCATCGTCGGGGTCAAGTGCATCGAGGACGGGGGTGAACGGACTTACCGAAGTCGCCTTGTGATCGCCGCCGACGGTCGCCGGTCGGTATTGCGCGGCCAGTCGGCGCTGCCACTGACCGACCTCGGCGCGCCCATCGATGTTTTCTGGTTCAAGCTGTCAAAGGTGCGAACTGCCGATAACCGGTCAACCGGCGTGGTTGCGACCGGTCGTCTGCTCGCTGTAATTGACCGGGGCGATTACTGGCAATGCGCCTATGTCTTCGCCAAGGGCGCAGCCGCGCTGCTGCAGACAGCGGGCATTGGCAATTTCAGCGCGGATGTTGCGCGAACCGCACCGTTTCTGGCTGCGGCGACCGCCGAGTTGACCGATTGGGAACAGGTCAAGCTCCTTACCGTTTCACTCGACAGGCTGAATCGCTGGCATCGGCCGGGCTTGCTGGTAATCGGTGATGCGGCGCACGCGATGTCGCCCCTCGGCGGCGTCGGGATCAATCTTGCCATTCAGGACGCGGTTGCGGCTGCCAATATTCTTGCAGGACCGCTTGCGGCGGGGGTACCGGTCGATCACCTGCTTGAAAAGGTCCAGCGCAGGCGGATGCTGCCGACACGGATCGTACAGAGGATGCAGCGGCGCGCACAAAACCGCCTGATCGCGGGCGTTATCCTGCGGAACGTGCCGATCACCGGGGCACCATGGATCGTGCGGCTGATGCAGCGGTTTCCCGTGCTGCAACGAATCCCTGCCTATATGATCGGCATCGGCTTTCGAGCGGAACATGTCCGCTCTCCCGTCGCTTAGCTCCAGTCGTTCATCGCTTTTTCGAGGTTTAACCGGATCGCCTCGAAGAATTGCTCGGTTGTCATCCATGCCTGATCGGGGCCGATCAGGATGGCGAGATCCTTGGTCATGCCGCCTTGCTCGACGGTGTAGATGCACGCCCGTTCGAGCGTTTCGGCGAAGCGGATGACATCGGGCGTATCGTCGAACTTGCCGCGATATTTCAGGCCGCCGGTCCAGGCAAAGATCGACGCAATCGGGTTGGTCGATGTCGCCTTGCCCTGTTGGTACTGGCGGTAATGGCGGGTGACGGTGCCGTGCGCGGCTTCGGCCTCCACAGTTTTGCCATCGGGCGTGAGCAGGACCGAGGTCATCAGGCCGAGCGAGCCGAAGCCTTGTGCAACCTGATCCGACTGGACGTCGCCGTCATAATTCTTGCACGCCCACACAAACTTCCCCGACCATTTGAGGGCCGACGCAACCATGTCGTCGATCAGGCGATGTTCGTAAACAATGCCAGCAGTGGCAAATTTATCCTTGAATTCCTTGTCGAAAATTTCCGCGAACAAATCCTTGAACTGGCCGTCATAGGCCTTCAGAATCGTGTTCTTGGTCGACAGATACAGCGGCCAGCCACGCCCCAGCGCATAGTTCATCGACGCGCGGGCAAAGTCGCGGATCGATTCATCAAGGTTGTACATCGCCATTGCAACGCCCGATGATGGATACTGGAAAACTTCCTCATCGATGACGGTACCGTCATCGCCTTCTAAAACGAGGCGCAGCTTGCCGGGGCCGGGGACGCGAAAATCGGTCGCGCGATACTGGTCACCAAAGGCGTGGCGACCGACAACAATGGGGTCGGTCCAGCCGGGAATCAGCCGCGGGACATTCTTGATGACGATGGGTTCGCGGAACACGACACCGCCCAAATTGTTGCGGATCGTGCCGTTCGGCGACTTCCACATCTTTTTAAGGTTGAATTCCTTCACGCGGTCTTCGTCGGGTGTGATCGTCGCGCATTTCACGCCGACGCCGTATTTCGCAATGGCATTGGCCGAATCGACAGTAATCTTGTCGTTGGTTTCGTCGCGCTTTTCGATGCCAAGGTCGTAATAATGCAGGTCGATGTCGAGGTAAGGCTTGATCAGGCGCTCGCGAATCCATTCCCAGATAATCCGCGTCATTTCGTCGCCGTCGATTTCGACGACTGGGTTTTTCACCTTGATCTTGGCCATGCGTGCTTCCTCGGGGGGAGATGATGGCGATCCTCTAGGCAAGGCGGCGCGCGCAATCAACTGGCTCGCAAGCGTTTGCGGTTCAGCCGCAGAGTCACTATAAAGTCACAATGTCGCATCCTGAAACCGGTCCTAATGGACCGCCGAGCGTCCGTTGGCGCTTTCCTTCCGTCCATCCCGACGGCCGCAAGTTCGTTGTCATATCCGGAACCATCGCGCTTATTTTCGCGCTAATGGCGTGGGAAACCCTGGCGTGGCCGATGGCGGGTATTACAATCTGGGTTGCCGCGTTCTTCCGCGATCCGATCCGTAGCGTGCCCAAGGGCGACGAGCTGATTATCGCGCCTGCCGATGGGCTGATTACATTGATCTGCAACGTACCGCCGCCGCGCGAAATGGCGGGTGAAAACGGGCTTGGCGATGCGCCGATGACGCGGGTGTCGATCTTCATGTCGGTGTTCGATGTGCATATCCAGCGCTCGCCGATCGAGGGGATTATCCGTCAGGTAATCTATATCTCGGGTAAATTTCTCAACGCGGACCTCGACAAGGCGAGCGAGGACAATGAACGCCAGCATATTCTGGTTGAACGCCATGACGGGCTGAAGATTGGTTACACCATGATTGCCGGGTTGATCGCGCGACGGATCGTGCCGTTCGTGAAGCCCGGCGATACCGTTGTCGCCGGACAGCGTGTCGGCCTCATCCGCTTTGGCAGCCGCGTCGATGTGTATCTCCCTGCCGGAACCGCGCCGCGAGTCGCACTTGGTCAACGTACGATTGCCGGCGAAACGATTCTCGGCGTGATCGGCAATAGTCAGGCAGCGGGCGGCGTCAGCCAGTGAAGCCGCCTTTCCGGCGCGGGATTCCTCTCAGGACGGTCGCGCCGAACGCGGTCACGGCGTTGGCGCTGTGTTCGGGACTGACTGCTGTGCGTTTCGCCATTGGCGGCGACTGGCAACTCGCGCTGGCCGCTATCGTGACGGCGGGGGTACTTGACGGCCTCGACGGACGTATTGCGCGGATGCTGAAAGGCGAAAGCCGCTTCGGCGCAGAGCTCGATTCGCTGTCGGACGTGATCGCCTTTGGCGTCGCGCCGGCGCTGGTCGTGTTTTTGTGGAGTCTGGTCGGCGTGCCGCGCTATGGCTGGGTGTTCGCACTCGCCTACACCGTCTGTGCGGCCTTGCGGCTCGCGCGTTTCAATGCGGCAATCGATGCGACCGAACAGCCGCATAAGTCAGCCGGGTTCCTGACCGGGGTTCCGGCTCCGGCGGCGGCGGGGCTAGCACTTTTGCCCGTCTACCTATGGCTCATTACCGGAGAAGAGTTTTTTCGCTCGCCGTTCGTCACGGCACCGTGGCTCGGCTTTGTCGGGTTCCTGATGATTTCGAGCATCGCAACCTATAGCTGGTCGTCGATGCGTCTGCGCCGGAACGTCCGCTTCGAGGCGCTGGCCGGGGTCGCAGTTTTGTTCGGCGCGCTCTTCTCCGCCCCCTGGGAAACGCTAACCGTCGTGTGCGTCGTCTATCTGGCGCTGATTCCGTTCAGCATCCGCAGTTACGCCCGGGTCAGGCGGCTGCGCGCATCGGCTCTAGAGCCCCAGAACCTATTGGCAGGCGACGCGACGAAGGCGTCCTGACAGTTACACGAAGGCGCGGCGCGGGCAGGGCAAATGCTTCTGCCCGAATCGACCGGCCTGCCAGAGCCGCAACCACTGCCTCGGCATGATCGCACAGCGTGACGGCAATCACTGCCACCGCGCCGGCCAGCAGCGCCAGCACACCCAATATCGACACCAGCGCAATCATCACGTCGTCTCCCAGTGAATTGGCAACTGCTGTTCGAGTCGTTTTGTTCCCCGAATCAGCAATGTTCATGATTTGTTCGTATTGTTCCCTCTTGTCAAGCGTGCCCCGCAAGGTTAAGCGCGCCGCCATTCCACATGGGGAGCACCATACCGGTGCCGCCGCGCAAGCGGTGGTTCCGCTCCCCAGAGGTTCAACCGGGTTAGGAGAATTGATTATGGCGGCACCAGTCGTCACGATGCATCAGCTGTTGGAAGCTGGCGCACATTTCGGACACCAGACACATCGCTGGAATCCGAAGATGAAACCTTACATCTTTGGCGACCGTAACGGCGTCCATATCCTCGATCTGTCGCAGACCGTGCCGCTGTTGGCGCGTGCGCTCGACTTCGTCGCGGCGACGGCGGCGGGCGGCGGCAAGGTGCTGTTCGTTGGCACCAAGCGTCAGGCACAGGATCCGATCCGTGACGCGGCGCGCGCCTCGAACCAGCATTTCGTCAATCACCGCTGGCTGGGCGGCATGCTCACCAACTGGAAGACGATTTCTGGTTCGATCAAGCGCTTCAAGGCGATGGAAGAGCAGCTGTCGGGCGACACGACTGGCCTCACCAAGAAGGAAGTCCTGCAGCTGACGCGCGAACGCGACAAGTTCGAGCTGTCGCTGGGCGGCATCCGCGACATGGGCGGCATTCCTGACGTGATGATCGTCATCGACGCCAACAAGGAAGAGCTGGCGATCAAGGAAGCCAATGTGCTGGGTATTCCGGTCGTGGCGATCCTCGATTCGAACGTCTCGCCTGATGGCATTGCGTTTCCGGTTCCTGCCAACGACGATGCCAGCCGTGCGATCCGTCTGTATTGCGAAGCACTAGCGCAGGCCGCGACGCGTCACGGTGCCCAGGCAGCACAGGCCAAGGGTCAGGACTTCGGTGCGATGGTCGAGCCGCCGGTAGAACCCGCGCTGGTCGAAGCCGTTGCCGAAGCCGCACCGATCGCGGTCGAAGCTGTGGTTGAAGCTGCGCCGGTCGCGGTCGAAGCTGTTGCTGAAGCTGCACCGGTTGTTGTCGAAGCTGCTGTCGAAGCCCCTGCGGCCGAAACGCCAGCCGCCGACGCTGCTCCGGCTGAAGACGCCGCAGCGTAACAATCCCGCGTCATGCCCGCCTCGGCGGGACCCGGTTTCTGTGCATAGTTCGCGAACCGGGTTCCCGCTGTTGTGGGCATGGCGAATAATTGAAAGGAATCGGCAATGGCCGAGATCACTGCCGCTCTCGTCAAGGAACTGCGCGAAGTTTCGGGCGCGGGCATGATGGATTGCAAAAAGGCGCTCGGCGAGACCGGTGGCGACATGGACGCCGCTGTCGATTGGCTGCGTACCAAGGGGCTGGCGACCGCTGCCAAAAAGGCCGGACGCACTGCCGCCGAGGGTCTTGTCGGCGTCGCGACGTCGGGTACCAAGGGTGCCGCCGTCGAGGTCAACTCCGAAACCGATTTCGTCGCCAAGAACGACCAGTTTCAGGCATTTGTGCGCGATGTGACGGCGCTCGCGCTCGACACGTCGGCGAACGATATTGCCGTGCTGGGTGCCGCGCCAATGGGTGAAGGCAGCGTGCTGGACAAGCTGACCGCCAACATCGCGACCATCGGCGAGAACCAGTCGTTGCGCCGCGTGAAGACGCTCAGCGTCAATCAGGGTGCGGTCATCAGCTACGTCCACAACGCCGCAGCTCCCGGCATGGGCAAGATTGGCGTGCTGGTCGCGCTTGAGGGCAATGCCAATGCCGCAGCTATCGAAGCATTGGGCAAGCAACTGGCGATGCATATTGCCGCTGCAAGCCCGTCGGCGCTGCACGAAGAAGGTCTCGATGACGCCCTCGTCAGCCGCGAACGCGCGATTGCGATGGAAAAGGCTGCCGAAAGCGGGAAGCCGACCAACATCATCGAAAAGATGGTGGACGGTGCCATTGCCAAGTTCCGCAAGGAAAACGCGCTGCTCAGCCAGATTTTCGTCATGGATAACAAGACCAAAATCGCTGACGTCGTTGCCGCGGCGGCAAAGGACGCGGGCGGCAGCATCGCGCTGGTCGACTATGTCCGCTTCCAGCTCGGCGAAGGCATTGAAAAGGCCGAAAGCGATTTCGCAGCGGAAGTCGCTGCCGCTTCGGGTGTGCCGCAGAACGCCTGATTGGGCTGACGCTTCACAAGTGCGCGGCGCGGGCTTATCACTCGCGCCGCCTTACTCTTACGGAAGCCCCGCTCGCCCATGAGCCGACCCCCTTACAAACGTATCCTTCTGAAACTATCGGGCGAAGTGTTGATGGGGCCGGGTGGCCTCAGCATCGACCCAGATGTGACTGCGCGCGTCGCAGGCGAGATCGCCAATGCCAAGGCTATGGGCTTTGAACTGTGCGTTGTCGTCGGCGGCGGTAACATCTTCCGCGGGATCGCTGCCGCAGCCAAGGGGTTCGAGCGTGCGACTGCCGACTATATGGGTATGCTCGCAACCGTGATGAACGCGCTCGCGGTACAGAACGCACTGGAGGCGATCGGCGTCGAGACGCGGGTCCAATCGGCAATTCCGATGGCGAGCGTTTGCGAACCCTATATCCGCCG
>JANNCK010000386.1:0-1752 GCA_031386545.1 Sphingomonadales bacterium | reverse complement strand
ACCGCTGAAGTGCCTCGGCCAGAATGTCATGCTCATAGGCAGCCACCGCTGCACGAACATCGCGCACGTCGCCGGTGTTTCGCGCCGGTACGGGGGGGGCAAATGTAGTGGCAACCACAGCCGCCGCTGATGGTTGGGGCGCGCCGGTGGCTTTGGGCATCCAAGGCGACACGAACGGGTCAAAATCGACATCGTCGATGGCTTTCTCTTCGTCTTGCCAGCGATAGACCGCGCGCTCGATCGTGTTGCGTAATTCGCGAACGTTACCCGGCCAGTCATAGCGTTCGAGCACTTCCATCGCGCCGGGCGTGAAGCCGGGCCATTTGCGCCATTCGAGTTCGGATGCCATCCGCCGCCCGAAATGGTCGGTCAATACCGGCACATCGCCGGTGCGTGCGCGCAACGGCGGTAGGGTCACGACCTCGAAAGCAAGACGGTCGAGCAAATCGGCACGGAAACGGCCGCGTTCGACCAGTGACGGCAAATTTTCGTTCGTCGCCGCCACGATGCGGACATCGACGCGCAGCGGTTTGTTCGAACCGATCCGCGTAACCTCACCATATTCGACCGCACGCAGCAGCCGTTCCTGTGCGCCCGCCGACAACATGGCGAGTTCGTCGAGAAACAGAGTGCCACCATCGGCCTCCTCGAAACGCCCTTCGCGCGCCCGCGTTGCCCCAGTGAACGCGCCGGCCTCATGCCCGAACAATTCGGCCTCGATCAGCGTTTCGGCCAGCGCCGCGCAGTTCATCGTGATGAGCGGCGCGGCCCAGCGTGGACTGAGTCGGTGGAGCCGTTCGGCGACCAGTTCCTTGCCGGTACCGCGCTCGCCGATGACCAGTACTGGCCGGTTGAGGGCCGCTGCGCGGCTGGCCCGTTCTATTGAATCGAGAAAGGCGAATGACTCGCCGACAACCTGGCTACCTCTGTCCATTGCCGAGAGTTAGCGTAATTTCCTTATAATTCGCAAAGTAAATTTACGGATGAAATGTAAAAACGGCTAATTTCCGCCATTTCATTAATTGGCACGGTTTCTGCAAAACTGTTCATGTCTCCGCCGCCCCCGACGGAGAAACAGACAAACAGGTTTCAGGAGTTACCGCTATGTTCGCCGCCACCGCCCCCAAATTCCGCATCACCGCCACCGCTTTCGCCGCATCGTTGCTCGGCACCGCCCTCGTCTTCGCCCTGCCGCAGGCGGCTCAGGCTGCCACGACCGACAGCAGCTTCGTACGCGACGTCGAGGCCCAGTTGAAGGCAGATGCCTACACGCCCATCGACGCCAGCGGTGTTGCCACCGTTGCGGTCCGTATCGACGCCAATGGCAAGGTTCAGAGCGCGAATATCGCCGGATCGAGCGGCCATGCTGCTCTCGACCGCGAAGCTCTGCTCACCGCCAAGTCGGTGACCTATCCCAAGGGCAACACCGCCCGCACCGTTGCGCTCGTGCTGACCTTCGGCAATGCCGCCAAGCCCAGCGCAGCGCAGTCGACCGCCCTCGTCAACCGCTATTTGAATGCCAAGGGTGAAGCCCTGGCATCGCAGAGCCCCGCCAACCCCGTGGGATAAGCGGGGGCCGGGGCGGGCAAACCCCTGCTCGCCCCGGCACCATTTTTCAGGTTACAGACTGTCCGATTACAGAAAGGCATGTTTCATCATGGGTATCTTCTCCCGCACCCGCGACATCGTCGCCGCTAACTTCACCGACTTGCTCGACAAGGCGGAAGACCCGGCGAAGATGATCCGCATGAT
>JANNCK010000376.1:0-3166 GCA_031386545.1 Sphingomonadales bacterium | reverse complement strand
CGTGCCGTATCGACGTCCCCGAGGGGTTGCCGAGCGCCCTCGCCTGTCTGGTCGGCTATTTCGGCTATGAGACGGTGGGGTTGGTCGAAACCCTGCCCCGCCCCCCCGCAAACCCCCGAAACCAGCCCCACATGATCTTTGTACGGCCAACGATTGTGCTGGTGTTTGACCGGCTGGCCGACCGGCTGTTTGTGGTTGCGCCGATTTGGCCGGGGGGGCGAGTAAATCAAGCAGTGGAGCGGATCGACGCGACGATGGCGCGGCTGACACAACCCTTGCCTGCCCGCGCTGCACCTGCGGATCTCGACGCACTGCCGCTGCCAACCCCCGTCCTTCCGCCCAGCCGTTACGCTGCGATGGTCGCCCGTGCGAAAGACTATATATCGGCTGGCGACATCTTTCAGGTCGTGCTGGCGCAACGCTTCACTCTGCCTTTCACCCTGCCGCCGTTCGATCTCTACCGCGCGCTGCGACGGATCAATCCGTCGCCGTTCCTGTATCACCTCGACCTGCCCGGCTTTGCGCTGACGGGGTCCAGCCCCGAGATTCTGGTCCGGGTCCGCGACGACGAAGTCACGATCCGCCCGATTGCGGGCACCCGCCCGCGCGGCAAGACTGCGGTGGAGGACGCCGAGAACCGCACCGAGCTGCTCGCCGACCCCAAGGAGCGCGCCGAGCATTTGATGCTACTCGACCTTGGCCGCAACGACGTGGGCCGGGTTTCGACGTCTGGCAGCGTGACCGTGACTGACAGCTACACTGTCGAATTTTACAGCCACGTCATGCACATCGTGTCGAACGTGGTCGGGAGGCTCTCCCCCGCGAAAGACGCCCTTGATGCGCTGTTTGCGGGCTTCCCGGCAGGCACCGTCAGCGGCGCGCCAAAGGTCCGCGCGTGCGAAATCATCGCCGAACTCGAACCCGAGACGCGCGGTGCCTATGCCGGCGGCGTCGGCTATTTCAGTCCCGACGGCAGCATGGACAGCTGCATCGTGCTCCGTACCGCCGTGGTGAAGGACGGCGTTATGCATGTGCAGGCCGGCGCAGGGATCGTCGCGGATTCAATCCCCGAATATGAACAGCGCGAATGCGAGGCGAAGGCGGGTGCGCTGATGGCCGCGGCGCACGAAGCGGTTCGGATCGCGAACGAAGCAGGATATGGGCAGTAGCTACGAGGTTTCCAGCAACTGCCGCACCTCATCTTCGAGCGACATCAGCTTGATTCGCTTGGCGGCGCGAACTTCCTCATTCCACTGGACTGGCTCGGACCAATAGCGAGACTTGTCGCCAAGACGGAGCGCCAGATCATTGTTTGCGACGCGCATGTCGGCAGCTGCTTTGGCCCAAAGGTCTGCCAGTAGGTATTCCTTCTCCCGGTCTCGATCCGTCTCGGCGTGAAATTCTTCATATTTCTTGGTGGCAAGGATAGCGGCCATAAGCGACCTTAAGCCAGCGTCGACTTTTTCGCTGTGCCGGTCGGAACGTCCCTGCATCCACAGTAACGCGTCTTTGATGAACTCATACATTGGATAGTCCCCAATTATCAGTGCCGCGCGGTATGTCGCCAACGCGCTTTCACTTCCAGTGGGCAATCTGTATGCGCGCGTCATGATCCTCGTCATCGACAATTACGACAGCTTCACCTGGAACCTTGTCCATTATCTGATGGAACTGGGGGCCGAGGTCGAGGTCGTTCGCAATGACGCCATTGGCGTCGGGCAGGCGATGTCGTCCGGTGCCGAGGCGTTTCTCATTTCGCCGGGGCCCTGCACACCCAACGAAGCAGGGATTTCGCTCGATCTGGTTGCAGCCTGTGCCGAAGCAGGGCGTCCGTTGCTCGGCGTGTGCCTAGGGCACCAGTCCATCGGCCAGCATTTCGGCGGCAAAGTCGTGCGTGGTGGCCTGATGCACGGCAAAACCAGCGCGGTGACGCACGACGGCAGCGGGTTGTTCGCGGGCCTCCCCTCGCCGTTCATTGCGACGCGCTATCACTCGCTCGTCGTCGAGGACATTCCGGCGGACCTGATCGTCAACGCGACCAGCGAAGACGGCCCAAAAGGCAAACTGGTCATGGGTTTCCGCCACGCCACACTGCCAATCCACAGCGTCCAGTTCCACCCCGAAAGCATCGCCACCGAACACGGCCATGCGATGCTTGCCAACTTCATGGCGATTGCGGGGATGAAGGTGACGGAACGCGCATGATGCTGCCCGATGCAAGCGCACCGCTGTCGGCAGGAGACGCCCGCGCGGCGTTCGACGCGATGCTCGACGGTTCCGTCGGCGACGATGCGGTCCGCGATTTCCTGCTCGCCATGTCGTTGCGTGACGAAACGGCGGTCGAAATTGCCGCCGCCATCACCGCGATCCGCGCGCGGATGATCCCCGTTGCCGCACCCACGGGCGCCATCGACGTTTGCGGGACCGGCGGCGATATGAGTAACAGCGTCAACGTCTCGACCGCTGTCGCCATCGTCGTCGCGGCGTGCGGCGTGCCCGTCGCCAAGCACGGCAACCGGGCCGCGTCGTCGCAGGCGGGCGGCGCTGACACATTGGAAGCACTGGGTCTCGATCTGGACCGCGCCTCGACGACCGCAGCGGCAACACTCGCCGACCTCGGCATCGCCTTCCTGTTCGCGCAGAAGCACCATCCTGCGCTCGCCCGCCTTGCCCCCATCCGCAAGTCGATCCAGCGGCGCACGATCTTCAACCTTACCGGCCCTGCCTGCAATCCCGCGCGCGTCACGCGGCAGTTGATCGGCGTCGCGCGGCCCGATTTCCTGCCAGTCTATGCCGAAGCGCTCGCTCTGCTCGGCATGGCCGACGCAATGCTGGTGGCCGGGCATGAACCGCTCGACGAACTGTCAGTCGGGGGGCCGAGCAGCGTATTGCGGCTGGGCCATGCGCCGGTCGCGATCTCGCCCGAAGACGTGGGCCTGACCCGTCACCCGCTCGTCGCGCTGCGCGGCGGTGATGCCGCGTTCAACGCAGCCGCTCTGCGCCGGATGCTGCTGGGCGAAGCAGGCGCGTACCGCGACGCGGTGTTGTTCAACGTCGCTGGGGCGCTGATCGTTGCAGGACATGTCAGCGACTGGCGCGAAGGGATCGAGGAAGCAGCCGAAGCTATCGACCGGGGGCTTGCCAACACATTGCTCGACTGCTGGAT
>JANNCK010000375.1:0-7557 GCA_031386545.1 Sphingomonadales bacterium | reverse complement strand
ATCCCAAGGGCGTGTGGACCCTGCCGCCCTTCTTTGCCGAAAAATATGTTGACCGTGCGCGCTACACAGCCATGGGCGAAAGCGACCGGATGACGCTGAAATTCGTTAAACCGCGCCGCTAGTCAGTCCTTGTAAACGACCCCGCCCTTCATGACGAAGCCGACCATTTTCAGGACGGTGACGTCGGCGGTGGGGTCGCCGAACACAGCGATAATATCGGCGGCTTTGCCGGGTTCTAGCGAACCGACCTCGGCGTCGATGCCGAGCAGGCGCGCCGCATTCACCGTTGCGGCTTCGAGCGTGGCGGCCGGTGGCATGCCATGCTTGACCATCAGTTCGAATTCCTCGGCATTCTTGCCGTGCTTGCTAACCCCCGCATCGGTGCCGAAGGCGATCCTCACGCCCGCCGGATAGGCCTTCCGCAATGACTGGCCAGTGATGCTGATCCGCCATTTGATCTGTTCGAGCACCTTGGGTTCATAGGCATTGGGGTTGGCGTTGAGCCGCTCGATGTAGCCGTTCACCGTTGACAGCGTCGGGACGTAATAGGCCCCCGATGCCTTGAAGAGCCGGACCGACTCGTCGTTCAACTCGGTCCCGTGCTCGATCGAATCGGCGCCCGCCGCGAGCGCAGCATTGACGCCGTCGACGCCGTGTGCGTGCACCGCGATCTTGCGCCCGTACATGTGCGCGGTATCGACCAGCGCCTTGATCTCGTCGTCGAACGCCATCTTGCGACGGCCGGTGCCGCTGTTGACGCCGCCGGTGGTTGCGATCTTGATAACATCTGCGCCGCGCCGAATCTGGACGCGCACCGCATGACGGCAGCTTTCGGGGCCGTCGCACAGATTCTCCTCGCTGACATGCTCGGCAAACCGCGGCGCGAGGCCACTTGTCGCATCCATATGACCCGCCGTCGTCGAGATCGAACGCCCCGCGTCGATGATGCGCGGCCCGGTGACGATCCCCTTCTCGATGGCATCCCTGAGCGCCAGCGTTGCGCCGCCGTCTCCCAGGTTCCGGACGGTTGTAAAGCCTGCCATCAGCGTCTTGCGGGCGTTGTCGGCTGTGACAAATGCGCCCGCCGCCTCCGACATCGTCATGCCCTCGACAAATCCGGCAACACCGCCCGTGTCGCTCCGTAAATGCACATGACTATCGATGAGGCCGGGCAATACGAACTTCGAGGACAGGTCGATCAGACGTACCCCTGCCGGCGGCGCGACCAGGCCGACACGCACTTCGGCAATCTTGCCGGCACGCACGATCAGCGTCGACGGACCGCGCGGTGCCGTGCCCGGTCGGTCGAGCAATCGGCCCGCATGGATATAGGTTTCGACCGGCGCAGTGGTCTGCGCAAACAACGGACAAGCGACGGTTCCGGCAAGCAGAACCACAGGCACGACACTGAAACGCATGACACCCCCTAAGTGAAGCTCAGCCGAGTTTGTCCACCTTTGCCTGCAATTGTGCAAGCTGCGCCTTGAGCGCGGCAATCTCGTCGTCCTTGGACTCGTCGCCCTTCTTGGGCGGCACGAATGCGGTGGCGGCAGCCTCGAACATCGCCATGTTGCGTTTGGCTAGCTCGGCAAAAGGTCCGCCGGTAAACGCGGTTTTCATCGCGTCGTTGAATTTGGACTGGTTCAGCCGGAATGCATCCATCGACGCCTCAAGATACTGGGGAACCATCGCCTGCATCGAATCGCCGTACATCGAGATCAGCTGGCGCAAGAATGTCGGCGGCAGCAAGGTTTCGCCGCGGCTTTCCTCGTCCATGATGATCTGGGTCAGCACACTGTGGGTGATGTCCTCGTCGCTCTTGGCATCCAGCACCTTGAATTCGCGCCCTTCGCGGGTCAGCTTCGCGAGATGTTCAAGCGTGATGTAGCTCGATGTCTCCGTATTGTAGAGACGCCGGTTCGCATATTTTTTGACAATGACGGGGGGCCGTTCGCCGCCCTCGGCATCGGGTGCAATTTTAGCCATTGAAAAGATGTCCCGTCGGAGAAAGCAGTGTCTTATCATCATTCCATGCTGCACAGCAACACAGCGACTGTGCACAACACGGTGACATTGGCAGAGGACTTCCCCTAAAGAGAGCAAAGAAATAGCCACCCGGAGAGATTTCCATGACCGACGTCGTCATCACAGCTGCCCGCCGCACGCCTGTCGGCAGTTTTCTGGGCAGCTTTGCCACCGTCCCCGCGCATGAGCTCGGCCGGGTCGCAATCATGGCAGCACTCGAAAGTGCAGGGGTTGCACCGAGTGAAGTGTCCGACGTTATCCTCGGGCAGGTTTTGACGGCCGCACAAGGCCAGAATCCAGCACGGCAGGCGGCGATGGCCGCCGGAATTCCCAAGGAGATTCCCGCATTTGGCATTAATCAAGTGTGCGGATCAGGACTTCGTGCCGTTGCCCTTGCGACACAAGCGATCAAGGCCGGTGACGCGTCGATTGTAGTTGCCGGCGGTCAGGAAAGCATGTCGCTCAGCACCCATGCCCAGTCCCTGCGTCCGGGCACCAAAATGGGCAGTCTCGAGCTTGTCGATACGATGATTAAGGACGGCCTGACCGATGTGTTCAATGGCTATCACATGGGGATTACCGCAGAAAATCTTGCCGAGCAGCATCAGATAAGCCGCGAGATGCAGGACGCATTTGCCGCGCGTTCACAGAACCGCGCTTCTGCTGCACGTGCGAACGGTACATTCGCGGCAGAAATTGCTGCTGTTACGGTCAAGGGCCGCAAGGGTGACACGGTGTTCGACACGGATGAATTCATCCGCGACGGCGTAACCGCCGAGTCGCTGGCGGGCCTGCGCCCTGCTTTCAAAAAAGACGGCACGGTTACCGCTGCCAATGCCAGCGGCTTGAACGACGGTGCGGCGGCGCTCGTCCTAATGTCCGCCGAAGAAGCAGTGCGACGCGGTGCCCCCATCCTCGCGCGGGTCGCCGGGTGGGCAACGGCTGGCGTAGATCCCTCAATCATGGGCATCGGCCCCGTCCCGGCCACGCGCCGCGCGCTGGAACGTGCGGGCTGGGCCGTTGCCGATCTCGACCTCATCGAAGCCAATGAAGCGTTCGCGGCACAAGCACTCGCTGTCGGCAAAGAGCTGGGTTGGGATCCGGAAAAAGTGAACGTCAACGGCGGTGCAATTGCCATTGGTCATCCGATTGGGGCCAGCGGTGCCCGGGTCCTGACCACCCTGCTTCATGAAATGGGCCGCCGCGATGCAAAAAAGGGACTCGCGACGCTTTGCATTGGTGGTGGCATGGGCATTGCGCTGGCTGTCGAACGCAGCTGACGCCAAGCATATGTGGCAATTGAGTGACACCGAATGTGATTTTTAACGCCAGATGAACAGCTAGCCTTGCCCGCAACGACAAAACCCCCTTTCAAGGGCCATGGCGCGAATCCCGCGCCCGAAACATGCATGACAGGGGTTTGTCATAATGAACGCAGTTCGGTTCCTGAGTGCGACGTCGCTCGCTAGTGTTGCATTGGTCATTCCCGGCGTTGCGCTCGCGCAAGCTTCATCAACGCCTACCGCCGCGCAATGTCGTGACAACCCCCAACTCGTCAATTGCCCGGTAACGAAAAATTCTGACGGCTCGGAATCTGCCGGCAACACGATTGTCGTAACCGGTTCGCGTATACCACGTCCGGAAATCGACGGCGTCTTGCCCGGCGTTCAGGTCACTGCCCAGTCGATACAGACCCGCGGCTTTACGAATGCGCTAGAAGCATTGAATGATATTCCGCTCGTTGGCCCCGGTGCCAGCCCGCTGACTGGTAACAATGGTGGCCAGACCGCGAGCCTTGGTGCAGCGTTTGTCGATCTGCTTGACCTCGGTACGACACGCACTCTTACGCTGGTTAACGGTCGCCGCTTCGTTTCGGGCAACGCAGCCTCGCTCTTTGTGGCTGGCAACGAAACGGGTAGCCAAGTCGACGTCAACGTTATTCCGTCGTCGCTGATAGAGCGCGTGGACGTCGTAACTGTCGGCGGTGCCGCCGCTTATGGCGCGGACGCCATTGCCGGTGTGGTAAACTACATCCTCAAGGATAACTATGACGGCGTGCAACTCCGTGGTCAGGCTGGCATGACCGAACGTGGTGATGCGGGACAATACCAACTCAGCGCGCTCGCGGGAAAGAACTTTCTGGACGGCCGCCTCAATCTGACTGTTTCGCTGGAATATTCGCGCAATGACGGGTTGCAAGCGACTAGCCGCGACTTCCGCAATGTGCGTCCGGGTTCCTACACTAACCCATTCAACGGCGGGGTACGCAATGCAGCCTTCGCGCCGAACGCGATCATTGACGTTGCCAACCTTAATAACGGCGCGTTTCTCCGCACGGCGGACGATGGCCAACCTTCGTCGCTGTTCGGTCTGGGTTTCGTGACGCAAACGCTGAGCAATCCGGGCACTGTTTTGCTGAGCCAGAGCAACACCTACTATGTGCCCTACACCCCCATCACGTCGGGTGCGGGTGCGACGCTGAGAACATCCAACTACATCACTTTTGCCAACGGTGCGGCACCGGTTGGCTTTGCGCTCAATGCGACGAACGTAACGGGCGGTCGGACCACGATCGCCGGTTCGATCAACAACGGGTTTTTTAGCTTTTCGGCAGGTCAGATCATCAAGGGCACCCCGGGTGCAGACGCGATCAGTACCAACGGATTGAATGGTCGTGCGACGCAGGCGACCGGTGTTGCCTTTACCACATTTGCACCGACCTCGCTGCCGGGAAACGTGACCGCAGCCTCCGTTTTGACCGCTTATGGCGTGACGGCACCGGCTGGGTCGACACCTGCCCAGCAGTCGACGCTGGCCATTAACATTTTGCAGGCGAACCGCTTCACGGCACGGGAGTTTCTTGCGGCCAACCCCACGACCAATTTGAATTACTTCATCGGTACGTTCGACCCCGCGGTACCTCGCATTGCCAATACCGACACGACGCTGGTGAATGTACGCGTGAACGGTGGCAACGTCATGGTGCCGATAAACGAAGTGCTGCCCTTCCGCGCAGTCCCGCTGGAATTCAACGACGACGGCACGCTTCGTGAATACACATTTTCCGGGCCGGTCAGTGGCAACTCGCCCATTACAGTGGGTTCTTCGATCGGCGGTAATGGTGGTTTCCGTCGCAGCCTCGAAAACACGGTGTTGAGGACACAACAGGACCGTTATGTCGTGAACTTCAACGGCAGGTTCGACCTCACCGATAACCTCACGCTGTTCACCGAAAACACCTATGCCAACGTCTTAAATCGTTCGCTCGGCAACATCGCCGGCGCGCAGAACTTTATCACCAATACGCAGGAAAACTCGTCGCTCCTGGTCAACATCACCAACCCATTCCTGTCTGCCCAGAACCGGGCCGTCCTGAACTCGGTTGGCATTGCGGCGGGCAATGGCACGAACAACGGCAACTTCCTCATCACCCGTCAGAATCAGGACGTCCTGGGCGCCAACAACTTCACCAATAAGCAGGAAACTTTCCGCATTACCGCAGGATTGCGGGCGAAGTTCGGCCTGTTCAACAAGCCATGGACTGCAGAGTTGTCGGGGACATATGGAGATTCGCGACAGAATACGACGTCCTTTGGCATCGCCGACGTCGAATATCAGCTGGCCTTGGATGCCGTCGATCAAGGATTGGCAACGACCGGCACTGCCAACGGGACGATCGTATGTCGTGCCAAGCTTTTCCCGGCCCAGTATCTTGGTCGTACCCCGGTGGGTACAGCAGAAAACATCACACGGATTCGCGGCGCAGATGGATTGCCGACAGAAATCCTGACGACGCCGGTCATTACCCAGTCGCTGATCGATGGCTGTCAACCCCTGAATCCTTTTGGCAACAACCAGATGAGCGCGGCTTCCAAGGCTTATGTCACGAGTCCGTCGCTTCTCCGTAACGTGTCGAAGCAGACCTTCATTCAGGCGTCGATCGGCGGTGGCCTGTTCGACCTTCCGGCGGGTCCATTGTCGATTAACATCAACGGTGAATACCGCCGCGATTCGCTTGCGTTCTCAACGAATGAGCTCAATATCCTCGGGCGGTCACGGTCGGCACCATCCGCCAATACGACCGCTTTTACGCGAACGCTGGAAGGCGGCGGCGAAGCGCGTATTCCGATTACCGGCGGCGGTTTCCTGCCGTTCTTGGGCGAACTGGAGTTCAACCCGGCATTTCGCGTGACACAGCAAAGTGGCGCGGCGGCGACATATCGCAATCTCGCGGGGCAAGTCGTCACGCCAAGCATCAGTGGCAAGGTTGGGACTATCTTCTCGCTTGCTGGAACTTGGCGTCCAATTCGCGATATCCAGTTCCGCGGCAACTTCACGCGCTCGCTGCGTCAGCCGTCCATCGTCGAACTGTTCCTGGGCGGTCAGCCAACCTTCCAGGCCGTGACCGATCTGTGCGGCCCGGCAAATATCGATGCTGGCAATTTTGCGGCATTGCGTCGCACGAACTGCGTCGCCGCGGCGGTTGCCAACGGCAATGCCACTGACGCGGCAAGTGCAAGCACCTTCCTCGCCAACTTCGTGCCGCAGGGCGGCAGCTTGCAGGGGACTTTCTCGGGATCACAGCAACTAAAACCGGAGCGCGGCCAGAGCTGGACAGCGGGTGTCGCGCTAACACCGCGCTTTATCCCGGGGCTCAGCTTGTCGGCGGACTATGTCAACGTGAAGCTGAAGGACACGATTGTTGTTGCGGGCGTCGGGACGTTCTTGCAGGCCTGTTACGACAGCCCGACATACCCTGACCCCACCGCCCAAATTGGGATCAATGGTTGTAACCGGTTCAATCGGGGCACCGATTTCCAGTTGCAGAATGGCGTTCAGGCAGGCTTTCTGAATTTAGGTGCTATCGAGGTAAAGGCGATCAATGGATCGGGCAGCTACAAGTTCGAACTGGGTGCCAACAGATTCCTGCTCCGGGCCAGTGCCTATTATCTAATCGCCTATGACGTATCGCCCTCAGGCGATTTCAGCGATCGGCAAAAGTCCGCTGGCACCTTCAACCGTCCGAAACTGAAGACGCAATTGTCGCTTCGGTACGAACGCGGTGACGTCTACACACAGGTCACTTGGAACCGGCAGTCGCCCACGCGGATCTTCTCCGGTAACGATCCTGCTGGCACAGAGGTTTTCCCGTTCAACCGTTACCCATCGTTGAACAACATCGACCTAGCGCTGGGTGCGGACATCAACCAGAAGTTCCGCATTCAGGTGAACGTGTCAAACTTGTTGGACACAACCTCAGCAGGTGCTCTCGGTTACACCTTTGCTGACTATTATGATCAGATCGGTCGGCGTTTTCAGGTGTCAGTGACCACCCGGTTCTAACCTGTCGCCAACACAGCAAATTTGGGGATCGACTTCGGTCGATCCCCTTTTTTTTGTGTCACAACCAGTGGCGTTCAAAACGGGGGCCGAGGCCGGTCAGCAGTTCATACTGCGAAAGACCCGAGGCAGCACTGGCAGCGGCCAAATCATAATCCACAGCAACCCACTCGCCTTCGGCAACGCGTCCTT
>JANNCK010000304.1:0-1699 GCA_031386545.1 Sphingomonadales bacterium | reverse complement strand
GCCCCATACCGCCGCCGTCGCGCAATCCTCCGGCGACGATAGCTGCGCCACCAGCGGTGCGGGCACATTGCCGCCGCCAAAGCTGGTGTACAGCGCGTGCGCGATCATCGCCCGCCCGCGCGCATCGACGCCGACCCAATTGCCATAGAGCGCAATGTCGAGGCCACGTTCGGCGCGCAGTTCGGGGTTCGCCATCCAGCCGACATCGCCGAGCAGGCACGCGGCATGGCGCAGGCGCACACAGCGGGCGTCCTCATGCGCGAACAGCGGCGCGATCCAGCGGGCGAGCAAATCGCCATGTTCGGGAAAGCGCCCGAGCGTCGCGCCGACCTGATGCGCGGCTTCGATCAGGGGGTCGGTTGCGCGTTGTTCAGGGGTCAGACCTTCGAAGATCAGCCCTTCGCGCAGGCCATAAGCCGACACGATCAACGACCCCGAACCCAGCAACCTCGTCAAGGTCGCGAGCAGCGCCGCCGCATCGCCCAGCGCGCCGATACGGCCCGTCGGGATGGCATCGATGCCCTTCAGGCGCTTGCGGTCCATCCGGCCCAGCGCACGCACCAGCCGCGACGCCGCCTCTGGGGGCATCGCATAGCCGTGCAGCACCGGCAGCGGATATTCGGTCAGATACATGTGCAGCCGCGCCAGCGCGCGCCACGACCCGCCGACCAGCCAGAACGGCAAATCGCGCTCGACCGATTTCCAGCCCGCCTTGACCATCATCTTGCGGACTTGCCGGTCGAGCACCCCGCGCCCCTTTTTCAGGCCCGCAAGCCGGAGCACACCCAGCGGGAGCGAGATGCGCTCGTGCACCTCGCCACCACGGATGCGGACGAGCTCAAGGCTCCCGCCGCCAAGGTCACCGACAATGCCGTCGGCATGGGGAAAGGCCGACAGGACGCCATAGCCCGACGCGCGCGCCTCCTGCTCGCCCGACAGCAGTTCGACGTGCAGGCCAAGCGCCTCGATTTCGCCGATAAACGCCGCGCCGTCACTCGCGTCGCGCACCGCCGCCGTTGCCACGGTGCGAATCTCGTCAACGCCCATCGCCTGTGCGACCACGCGAAACCGTTTCAGCGCGCGTAATGCCTGTGCCACCGCGCTGCGATCCAGCGCTGCCCCGTCGCCAAGGCCACGCCCCAGCCCTGCGGAAACCTTCTCGTTGAACAGCACCGACGGCGCGCGCGCGGGGCCATCATAGACCACCAGACGCACCGAGTTCGACCCGATGTCGATAATGGCCTGTGTTGAAGGGGGTGTGTTGCTCACTCAGCGCCGCCGCAAGCTAAGGGTGGGCACAATGTCACCCTGATCGAGCGCCGCCCCGCGTCCCGACAGCGACGGGTTGGTCATGAAATAACGATGCAAGTTAAACGGCTTGGCTCCGGCTTCTACGCGGATATACGAACCATTCGGCTGCAATTCCCAGCTTTGCTCGGTGTCGATCAAATTGGCGACCATGACCTGATCGAGTACCTGATCGTGCACCGTCGGCGTTTCGATGGGCAGCATATATTCGACGCGTCGGTCGAAATTGCGCGGCATCCAGTCCGCCGACGAGATAAACACTTTGGCGGCGTCGTTGGGCAGCGCCTTGCCCGCGCCGAACGCCCAGATGCGGCTGTGCTCCAGGAAACGCCCGACCACCGACTTCACCCGGATGCTTTCGGACAGGCCCGGCACCCCGGGTCTCAGGCAG
>JANNCK010000301.1:0-18315 GCA_031386545.1 Sphingomonadales bacterium | reverse complement strand
TCGACGACGGTCCCGTCCAACCAGTTCACGACCTTCAACGCGCCTGTCCCGAGCGGTCTCGACACGAGCTGCACCAACTATCATGGCGTTCGCATCAACCCGTCGAACACCGGCAACGTCCGGTTCAATTCGAAGTTCACGCTGAACGACAAGCTCACGCTGTCGCTTGATGCCGGATACCAATATGTGCTGGCGAACGGCGGCGGGTTTGTCACGATGTCGGAAACCGATCCCCGCGCGCGCGGCTATGCGCCAGGGGTCACGACCGGCGGTCGCGACTATAGCGGTGACGGCGATACGCTTGACACCGTTGCCTTTTACGCGCCGAACACGACCAACACGAACCGCTTCACGGTATTGTCGTCATTGCGCTACGATTTCTCGGATACGCAATACATCCGCATCGCTTATGCGTTCGACAAGGGCCGCCATCGCCAAACCGGCGAATGGGCAAACCTCGACTCGATCGGTAATCCGACAAATGTCTTTGGCGGGCGGACCGCTGCCTTGCAGGTCAACGACACCAACGGCTTTTTCATGCGCGGTCGTGACCGGTTTTCGCTTGCCGAACTCAACCAGATTTCGGGCGAGTACCGCGGCAAGTTCTTCGACAACAAGCTTGAAGTGATGTTGGGTGTGCGCGCGCCGTTCTTCAAGCGCCAGCTGACCAACTTCTGCTATACGCAGGCGTCAAGCGGCAATCCGTTCTGCACCAGTGTCGCGCTCGGCACGACGCCGCTGGTGGTGCCCGCCGGCGGCAACTCGGCAAACTTCCTCTATGTCGTGCCCACTACGACCGCACCGGCCGGCCTTCCAGCCAATGCGGTGTATGCCCCGTTCACCTCCAATTATAAGTATAACCAAGTGCTGCCGAACCTTGGGCTGACGATCCGCCCTGCGGACAATGTCCAGATCTACGCCGGCTATGCCAAGGGGCTGTCGGCCCCGCGTACCGACAATCTGTATCGCGCGCCCAATGTCGCGGTTACGCCCGAAAGCACCGACAATTTCGACGTCGGCGTCCGCTACACCACGGGGATGATCCAGGCGTCGTTCGGCGGGTTCTACAACCGCTTTTCGAATCGCATCGTGACCTCGTTCGATCCACTTCAGGGCATCTCGATCGACCGCAACGTCGGCAAGGTCGAAATCAAGGGACTCGAGGCCAGTCTCGGCGTCCGTCCGTTCCCGTGGTTTTCGTTCCGTGGCTTCGGATCGTACATCGATGCCCGCCTGAAGGACGATCTCCAGCTGGGCACGACGGTTGCGGGCCAGCTTGGTGCGACCGCTACGGGTCTGCCGATCATCGCGCTGACTGCCAACAAGAAGCTCGTCGAGACGCCCGCATGGCAATATGGCTATCGCGCGCAGTTCACGGCGGGTCCGGCAGCACTCGGCCTGAACTTCAAGCAGGTAACATCGCGGTTTGCGACCGACATCAACGATGTGACCCTGCCGGGTTACAGCACGATGGATGTCGATCTGCGCTTCAACCTGAAGCAGTGGGGTCTGGAAAAGACCTTTGTTCAGTTCAACGTCTCGAACCTGTTCGACCATCAGTATCTTGGGTCGATCAGCTCGCAGATCGCCAGCTCGACCAACATTGCTGGTCAGGTTACCAACATTGCCACAACCGCCAACATCCCCGGTGGTGGCACGCCGACATTCCAGCCGGCGTCGCCGCGTGCGTTCACGGTGTCGGTACAGGTCGGCTTCTAACCGGTCCGGCAACGACAAAGAAAAACCGCCGTCCCTCAAATCGAGGGGCGGCGGTTTTGTTTTGTGGGCACTCTAGTCAGCAGCAAGACGCGCGAGCATCCCCTGTAAAGGCCGCGCCATCACGCGGCGGACCATCGGCTCGAAAAACTCAAGCGGTTCGCTGGCGTAATCGGGGTCGAAGGCCGCCTGATCATATTTCGCGCAAAACTCCTCGCAGGCGGCGAAGTGTTTGTTCCCGCGAAACACCTCACGGGCATTCTGGTCCATCCCGAGATAGTGGAAATAATAATAACCCTGAAATGCGCCGTGATTGGCGCAGATCCAGTGCTCCTCTTCGGTGACGAACGGTTTGATGATCGCCGCGCCGACATCGGGGTGGTTATAGCTGCCGAGTGTGTCGCCGATGTCGTGGAGCAGCGCCATGACGACATAGGTTTCACCGCGCCCGTCACGGTGAGCACGGGTCGCGGTCTGCAAGCTATGGGTCAACCGGTCGACCGGAAAGCCGCCGTAATCGCCATCAAGCAGCTTGAGATGGGTGAGCACCCGCGTCGCGACATCGGCGGCGAAGGGCACGAAATGCCCGGCAATCGCGGACCAGTCCTCCTGCGTCCCCTCGGTCATGGCACGGAATTTTGCGCGCGGTTCCCCGGCATGTCCTGCGTGGGTTTCGACGTCAGCCATCGGTCCTGCTCCTTGTCATTTACCGGCATCCTACCAACGCCCGCGATAATCGACTAGACCCGCGCCAATGCCGACCGTTTCCACCCCTCCGGCCGCGTTTTTCGACGACAAGAACCGCGCGTTCTGGTTGCTGCAGGGGGCTGGCTGGACCGGCTATCTGCTGCTTCGCATCGCCAGCGGGATTGCCAACGGGGTTGGCCTGCCGGTCGTGATCCAGGTGCTGGTCTCGGCAGCGACCGGCTATTCGATGACATTGGTGATGGCGGCGGTCTATCGCTGGCTGATCCGCAAATCGCCGTTAGCCATCTGGACCGGGACTTTGGCGACAGTGGCGATCGCGGTTGCGGCCTATTCGGTCATCGATGCGTGGGTCTATACGATGGTCAGCGAGGGGCGGAATGTCGTCCAGCTCAACCTGATCCTTGGCTCGGCAACGCTCAGCACGTTGCTGCTGGGGGCGTGGTCGGCACTCTATTACGGTATCAATTTCTTTCTGATTTCGGAACGACAGACGCTGCAGTTGCTGAAACTGGAGGCGACCGCCTCGTCAGCGCAGCTGGCGATGTTGCGTTACCAGCTCAACCCGCATTTCCTGTTCAACACGCTCAATTCGATTTCGACATTGGTGTTGCTCAAACAAAACGACCGCGCCAATGCGATGCTCGGGCGGCTGTCGTCGTTCCTGCGCTACACATTGGTCAACGAACCCGCGACACAGGTGACGCTCGAACAGGAGTTCGAGACCTTGAAGCTCTACCTCGACATCGAGAAAATGCGGTTCGAGGAACGCCTGCAGGCGCGGTTCGACATCGATCCGCGCGTTGCCAAGGCGCGCCTGCCGTCATTGCTGCTTCAGCCTTTGGTCGAAAACGCGGTCAAATATGCGGTGACACCCCAGGAAGAGGGCGCCGAGATCGCGGTCGCGGCGCGGCTTAACGGCGAACGGGTGCAGATCACCGTATCCGACACCGGCCCAGGGTTGAACGATGCGACCGTCCGCCCCAGCTATTCGACAGGAGTTGGTCTTGCGAATATCCGTGACCGGCTGATGCAGGCCTTTGGGCCCGACCACCGCTTCGACAGCGGCAACGCGCCCGACGGGGGCTTTGTCGTGACGGTCGAAATCCCGATGGTCGTCGAGAAACGAGCTTTAGAGGCCGCATGACCATAAGAACGATCCTCGTCGACGATGAAAAGCTTGCCATTCAGGGCATGGAGCTGCGGCTACAGGCACACGACGATGTCGAAATCGTCGATACCTGTTCGAACGGGCGCGAGGCGATCCGCTCGATCAAGACCAATAAGCCCGACCTTGTTTTCCTCGATATTCAGATGCCCGGGTTCGATGGGTTTTCGGTCGTGCAAGGACTGATGGAAGTCGAACCACCGCTGTTCGTGTTCGTTACCGCCTATGCCGACCACGCGATCCGCGCGTTCGAGGCGCAGGCGGTCGACTATCTGATGAAGCCGGTCGAGGAGGCGCGCCTCGCCGATACACTCGACAGGGTGCGCCAGCGCCTTGCCGAAAAACGCGGTGCCGAGGAAGCGGGCCGGCTGATGGAGGCATTGACCGAGCACGCGCCCGAAGCCGCTGAAGAACTCGGCACCGAAGGCGGCGACGCGCCTGCGGCCAATCGTTTTGAAAAACTGATCAACATCAAGGATCGCGGCCAGATATTCCGCGTTGATGTGGATCATATCGAACGGATCGACGCGGCGGGCGATTACATGTGCATCTACACCGCCGAAAACACGCTGATCCTGCGCGAGACGATGAAGGATCTTGAACGCCGCCTCGATCCGCGCCGGTTTCAGCGCGTCCACCGCTCGACGATCGTCAACCTCGACCTCGTCAAACAGGTGAAGCCGCACACCAATGGCGAGTGTTTCTTGGTGCTCGAATCAGGCACCTCGGTGAAGGTGTCACGCAGCTACCGTGACGTCGTCGCCAGATTTGTGCACTGACGCGCGGCGCGACGATTTAGCGCGAGCTAAATCGAGCGTATCCGCCGCGCGACCGGCCGGCCTCGCTCAGGCGAGGACCGACGGCGCGGCTTTGCCGCGACGAGTGCCCTCTTTTCCGCGCGACGTGATCTCGCGGAAAATTTCGCGGTAGCGCGGATGTTCGGTGCCGCAAATGCGGTCCCACCAGGTGAAATACAGGCCATAGTTTGATCCGAACCCACCCGAATGGTGGAGGTCGTGATGCGTTGTGGTGGTGAAATGTTGCCAGAACCAGTGGTCAGCAAAGCCGCGCGGGTGGAGTTCGGTGCCGCAATGCCCCCAGACATTGCGCGCGATCATGATGCCGAGAAAAGCGAAAAACGCGCCATTCGGGGTCGGCACCAGCAATTGCCAGATCACCGGCATCCCCGTCTGGACGACCGATTCACGCCAGTCGAAGGCATAGGCGGCGAAGGGCGTCGGCGTGACTGTCTTATGGTGGGTGCGGTGCCACTTGCGGAAAAACTGTGGCGTGTGGAGCAAGCGGTGGCTCCAGTAGAAATAAGCGTCATGCGCAATCAGCAGCACGGCAACATAGGCTGTCATCGCAATCCAGCCGGTCGGGCCGGTGTACGCGCCCGGGCCATAGCCGTGCGATTTCAGCCAAAGCACTGGCGTGAACACAATCGCATAGATCAGCACGCTGCGCGCCGACGTCGCAATCTCGCGCACATAATCGGCACGCCCCGCGCGGCGCGTCTGGATAATCCGGCTGCGTAGCCAAGTGCGGTGCACAAGCAGGAGGATCGCCGACATGACCAAAGTCGCAATGACATAGCGCCCGCCGTCGAACAGAAAAACATTGGGAAAGACGCGCAGAGCGGCATCAAGCATAGATATGTCAGACGGCGTCATTGCGTGCAGCTCCTTGAGAGGCACCTGTTACCTGCGCGTGACTCGTCCCCGCGACTACGCGATTGCCAGAATCAACCGGTCGATTTCTAAAATTCGATCAGAAAAGCTTGGTGGCGCGATATTCGGTCGGGGTGCAGCCATGCCGGTCGCGGAACGCGCGGTTAAACGGGGCGAGGCTGCCGAACCCGGCGTCCATGGCAATCGTGAGAATCGGCACCTCGCGCTGCGCAGGATCGGCCAGGGCCTCCTCGGCTTCAGCCAAACGGAACCCGTTGAGATAGGCGTTGAAGTTGCGTGCACCCAGCCCCTGATTGATCGCGCGCCGCAGCCGGTACTCGGGCACCCCCAACCGCGCGGCAACGGCGGTGATCGTCAAGCCGTCCTGGCGATAAAGCCGGTCGTGGCGCATGTCGGTATCGAGGCGGGCAAGCAGCGGCGCGTCGTCGAATTCGGGACGGAGGGGAGCGGCAACCGGCTTCGACGGTGCCGCAATCAACGCGGGATCACGCCAACCAAGCGTTGCAAGGGCGACGGTCGCGGCCAATACAAGCATCCCAAAGGCATTGGTCACCCGCCAGCTGTCGGGCGGCGGCCAACTGGCGACACCTATTTCGGCGACAACGATCCACAAAATGACGACAGCCACAACGATGGCGAGCGCGAGCCGGACCCGGCGGCGCGGTTCGACGAGGTCAGCCGCGCGCCCTTTCAGCGAAGCCCATAGCCCGAGTAGGACGCAGATAATGCTCGACACCCGCCACACCGCGCCGATCGGCGTCACCCGCAGCTGCTCGACGGCATAAAGATAGTTGCCAGCCAGCCCGCAAGCGACCACCGCAACCACCGCGACGATATGCCACGGACGAAGTTCGAAATCGTCATCGAACCAGCTCGATGCGAAAAGCCAGAAGAACGGCGGAGCCGACAGGCTGAGCATATGCAATGGCAACCGCCACCACGGCCAGGAATAGGCATAATCAACCGCGAGCAAGCCGACATAGGCAGCACCGCCCAGCGTCAAGATCGCGCCCAACTTAGCCGTCAGCGATCGACGCCAGCCCAGCGCAAACATGATCGCCAGAAGCAGGAACAGGGCGATTGACGCACCACGCAATGCCGCATCCAGAAAAACTAGCCCCATGAGGGCTGTGTTAGGCGCGTCCCGGCATAAACAGCAAGGCTGTGCCGTTGATGCAGTGGCGCTTGCCCGTTGGGGCCGGACCGTCGTCGAAGATATGCCCCAAATGCCCGCCGCAGCGGCGGCATACGGCCTCGACCCGCGACATGCCCAAGGTCATGTCGGTGTTGGTCGCCACACTGCGGGGCATCGCATCCCAGAAACTCGGCCAGCCGGTGCCACTGTCGAATTTCGTCTGCGACGAATAGACTGGCAGCTTGCAACCCGCGCAGCTGTACATGCCGGTGCGTTTTTCCTTCAGGAACGGCGATTGTCCCGGCTGGTCGGTCGCTTCCTGCCGCAGCGTCCGGTATTGCGCGGGGGTCAGCCGTTTCTTCCATTCGGCATCGGTGAGCGTGATTTCGTACTTCCGTGCCGGTGACTTGGCACAGGCAGCGGTCGCAAACACACCGCCGAGTGCAAGGGCGCTGGAGGCAGTCACGAAATTGCGGCGATTGAGCGTCATGTCTTCGTCTCCCGGGTGAGACGGGATATACGTTGCGGACGCCGACATGGTTTCACTTCCTTCCTCCTCACCCAGTGGGTGAGGGTCAGTATTTTTCCAGCTTTACTGGCAGCGAGCGATAGCCGTTGACGAAGCACGCCGGTACGCGTTCCGGCTCACCCTGCGGGATGACGCGCAGGCGGCGTTTGGCCATTTCTTCGAGCAGTACGATCAACTGCAACTCGGCAACGCGCGCGCCGACACAGCGGTGGATGCCATAGCCAAATGCCAGATGCCGCCGGGCATTTTCGCGGCCGACAATAATCTTGTCACCGTCGGGAAACACGCTCTCGTCACGGTTCGCCGAGATATACCAGAGCACCAGCCGGTCGCCCTTCTTGATTTGGTGACCGTCGATCTCGGTATCTTCGGTCGCGGTGCGGCGCATGTGCGCGAGCGGGGTTTGCCAGCGGATCAGCTCGCTGACGGTATTGGTAATCAGCGACGGATCGGCTTCAAGCTTGGCGCGCTCTTCGGGAAATTGGGCGAGGCCATGCGCGTAGGCGGTCATCGAATTGCGCGTCGTATCATTGCCGCCGACGATCAGAAGAATCAGATTCCCCATGAACTCGCCCTCGTCCATCGTCGCCATTGCGTCCGAATGGAGCATTATCGAGATTAGGTCAGGGGTCGGTGGCTTGCCCTTTTTCGACTCCCACAGCGCGTTGAACGCGGTGCCCATTTCAAAGGCGGTCATCAGCCGCCGTTGGCGGTCTTCAAACCTCCCAAATGCCTCGACATCGCCGAGCGCATCGGACCAGCGTGTCAGATTGTGGCGGTTTTCCCACGGAAAATCAAACAATCGCGCGAGCATACCGGTCGTCAGTTCGATCGACACCCGTTCGACCCAATCGAACGTTTCGCCGACTGGCAACGCATCGAGCACTTCGGATGTGCGCGCCACCGCATCCTCGCGCATCCGCACGATTTCGCTAGGCGTGAAGGCAGGGGCCACGGTCCGCCGCTGGGCGCTGTGTTGCGGGGGGTCCATCGCGATAAACATCGGCATCCGCACTTCGCCGTCGAGAATCCGCTCGGGATCTCCCGCGACAGTGATCCCGCCGACTTCCCACGACGACGAGAACACCTTGGGCAATGCCTCGATATGGACAATCGGTTTGTAGGTCGAAATCGACCAATACGGCCCGAAGCGCCCGTTCTCGCAGAAATAGATACCGCCCGCCTCGCGTAGCTCGCGGAACGGGGCGTGCCATGTGTGTGATGTGTACAGATGCGGCTGAGTGACATCGAGCCGGTCGGCGAGATCGGGGCCGATCATAAACTGGTCGTCGGGTCGTTCGATTGCTGCAGTTGCCATTGCACCTCTCCCGTGCGTGTTTGGTTGCAGGTTGCAACCTAGCTGACAGGCGTGTCAATAGGAGAGTGTTCGGTTCACCCGAAGCACCTAAGGCATCGCGCGCACTCCGTCGTTTCCGCGAAAGCGGAACATTTCTCCCGCGGGTCGTCCAGGAGATGAGCGCCCGCTTTCGCGGGAATGACACGAAAAGAGCTGAACTTTTGGGTGCTTAGGGTGAACCCCAGACCTTACCGCGTCGGGACAGGCTCCGGCCCTGAATAGTCGTAAAACCCCCGCCCCGACTTGCGCCCGAGCCATCCGGCTTCGACATATTTGACGAGCAACGGCGCGGGGCGGAATTTGGGGTCGCCGGTCGAGGTGAACAGCACCCGGCAAATCTCCAGGCAGGTATCTAGGCCGATGAAATCGGCGAGCGTCAGCGGCCCCATCGGGTGGTTGAGTCCGAGTTTGCAGGCGGTGTCGATGTCGCGGATCGTCGCCACCCCTTCGCCGAGCGCAAAGCACGCCTCGTTGAGCATTGGCATCAGCACGCGGTTGACGATGAACCCCGGTGCATCATTGGCGTGGACGATCTCCTTGCCGAGCGACTTCCCGTATGTCTCGACTGCGGCGACCGTGGCGTCGCTGGTGGCGAGACCGCGAATGACTTCGATCAGGCCCATGACCGGCACCGGGTTGAAGAAATGCACCCCGATAAACCGCGCCGGATCGGACGAGGCGCTGGCCAGCCGCGTGATCGGGATCGACGAGGTGTTGGTCGCCAGAATCGCGTCGGCGCGCAGCACCTTGGCGACATCGGCAAAGATTGCGCGCTTGATTTCCTCGCGCTCGGTGGCGGCCTCGATGACGAGGTCGCAATCACCAAAGGCAGCGACATCGCCGACCGGTTCGATCAGCGCGAGCGTGGCGTCGCGCGCTTCGGCGGTGATCTTTTCCTTCTCGACCAGTCGCCCGAGCGCCTTGGCAATGCCCGCCTTGCCCTTTTCCGCCAGCGCAACTTCGCGGTCCGACAATAACGTCCGGTATCCTGCCGCCGCCGACACTTGCGCAATGCCCGCGCCCATCTGGCCCGCACCGATCACACCGATGATTTTCACGCCCGTCTCCCTCGTCATTCGTGAGCCGCTTAGGACGGCGACCATGATTCATCCAGCGCCGTTTATGGGGCATTTTTGTGCGGGCGTGCCTCAGCCAGAACAAGCGCGAAACTATCCGCCGCGTCGGTCCATTCGGCAACAGGCGACCAGCCGCCGGCGCGCAACATCAGCCGCGCATCGCGCGGTCCGTATTTGTGGCTGTTCTCGGTGTGGATGCTCTCCCCTGCGGTCATCGAGTAGATTTCGCCTTCGACAGTAAAATCAACGGCTCGGGTGGCGACAAGGTGCATTTCGATCCGCGCATAGCTGTCGTTCCATCGTGCCTCGTGCGCGAACGCCTCGACCGGGATCGTGCCCGAAAGCTCGCGGTTGATGCGGACGAGCAAATTGGTGTTGAACCGCGCTGTTACGCCCGCTCCGTCGTCATAGGCGGCAACCAGCGTCGCAACGTCCTTCACCCGGTCCATGCCGATCAGCAACATCGCGCCCGTACCGAGGCTGTCGCGCATCGTGCGCAGCAGATCGACGGCGGTGCGCGCGATCATGTTACCGATGGTCGAACCGGGGAAGAAGCCGAGGCGCGGGGTTTGGGCAATCACGTCGGGAAGAGCGAGGCACTGGGTGAAATCGCCCTCGACCGGCAACACCGTTAGACCCCGAAAGTCCGCCGCTAGCGCCGCCGATGACGCCCGCAGGAAATCGCCCGAAATGTCGATGGGGACATAGGCGGACGGCGCAACTGCGCGGAGCAAATGCGGGGTCTTGGTCGAGGAACCCGAGCCGAACTCGACAACGGCGCGGCCCGGCCCGGTCAGCCGGGCAACATCGCCGCAATGCGCCGCCAGCAGCGCGGTTTCGACGCGGGTCGGATAATATTCGGGGAGTGCGGTGATCGCCTCGAACAATTCGGACCCCGTGCGGTCGTAGAACCAGCGCGCCGGAATCGCCTTTTGCGCCTGCGATAGGCCCGACAGGACATCAGCACGGAATGCGGGATCGACCAGAACTTCGGTCGTTTCATGGAGCAACATCTCAAAGGTCTTTCGCGAGGCGCAGACCGGCAAATTGCCAGCGCGTGTGCGGCGGGAAGAAATTGCGGGTGGTAACGCGGCTTGTACCGGGCGGCGTCGCGACGCTCGACCCGCGCAACACCATCTGTCCGCTCATGAATTTGCCGTTGTATTCGCCGACTGCGCCCTCGGCGACCTTGAAGCCGGGATAGGGGAGGAAGGCCGACGCCGTCCATTGCCAAACTTCACCGAACGCATCCGGCAAGTGCGCCGCCGCCGCTTCCCATTCAAATTCGGTCGGCAACCGTGCGCCGCGCCAACGAGCATAAGCATCGGCTTCGTAGAAACTTATGTGGGCAACGGGGGCTGTGAAATCGATAGCGTGCAGACCGTGAAGCCCGAATTCATCGTCGCCGCGCCAGTAAAGTGGACCATCGGGGCGCTCTGCTTGCACCCAAGCCCAACCGTCGGACAGCCACAGATCGGGGCGATCATACCCCCCCTCTGCAAAGAACATGAGCCAATCCATGTTCGTAACCAGACAGTCAGCAAGGGCATGGGGAGCAAGATAGACTTTGTGACGTGGGCCTTCGCAATCGAAGGCGAACCCGCGGCCGTCATGGCCGATCTCCACAATCCCGGTCGGTCCCTCGATCCAGCGCGTTTCAGGCGCAATTTCACG
Source organism: Sphingomonadales bacterium (assembly GCA_031386545.1). GTDB lineage: Bacteria > Pseudomonadota > Alphaproteobacteria > Sphingomonadales > Sphingomonadaceae > Sphingomonas_O. The sequence goes on along the minus strand of JANNCK010000301.1, from coordinate 7,264 downwards.
AACCCCGGGCGGCGAAGTTGACACGGTCCAGAGCGCCGGTTCGAGCGGGTTTTGCGCGAAGGCGTGGAGAATATCGGTCAACAGCAATTCCTGATGCTGCGCCTCGTGGTGACACCCGAGTTCGATCAGGTCGCGGGCGCGCTCCGGCAGCGTTGCCCATGCCGCCGTGACCGCAGCATCGACGTGGGTCCGATACGCGAGGATTTCCTCAAGTGAAGGCCGCGCCAGCATCCCGCGCCGGGGCCGCGCGTGACGGTCCCCTTCCGCGTCGTAATAGCTGTTGAACAGATAGGCGTAGGCGGCGTCGAACGGTTCGTAACCGTCCACGAAATCGCGGAGGACGAACGTCTCCAAGAACCAGGTCGTATGCGCGAGGTGCCATTTTGCGGGACTGGCATCGGGCATCGACTGAATCGTTGCTTCGGCATCGGAGAGCGGTGCGGCGCGCGCAACGCTTTCGGCACGGGTCGTGGCAAACAGGTCGAACCGGGGATCAGGCGCGGTTGCGGTCGATTGCTGGCCCATAACTCCCCCTGCCCCTCGGTCATTGGCGCAATAACACGCCTGAACCATCCGAACAATTAGGGAACGAAGTGGTTCCGGTTACGCGCGCGAAAAATTTAGCGCGATGCGCCGGGCACCCACAGCACGTCGTCGATGCCGTTGGCATTGGCGGCGCGTGCCGCGACGAACAACCAATCGGACAGCCGGTTAAGATAGGCCAGCGCCTGCGGGTTAAGCGGCGCTTCGGCATTGGCCGCCACGGCACTGCGTTCGGCGCGACGTGATGCAGCACGGGCGACGTGGAGTGCGGCTGCCAGCGCCGATCCGCCGGGCAGGACAAAGCTGGTCAGCGGGGCAATATGCGCGTTCATCGCGTCGATTTCTGCCTCAAGCCGCTCGACCTGCCCCGCGATCACCCGCAGCGGGGTCCATTCGACAGGTTTGTCGGGGGTCGCAATATCGGCCCCCAGATCGAACATATCGTTCTGGATGACGGTCAGTCGCTTGCGGCTTTCGCCGTCGGCCAGCACCGCCGCAACGCCGATCAGGCTGTTCGCCTCATCGACATCGCCGATCGCGGTCATCAGCGCCGATGCCTTTGATACGCGGCTGCCATCAACGAGGCCCGAGGTGCCGTCGTCGCCGGTGCGGGTGTAGATCTTGTTGAGTTTGACCACGAACTACTGCCGGTTAAGCGCGAGCAGCAGGACGCAAAGGATCACGGCCAGCGCCTGAAACCCGACGCGCGCAAACATCATCTTGTTTTGTTTCTGGCTGGAAATGCTCGGGCCGTCGGCACCCGATTTGAGTTCCGCTTCGGTCGTTTGCAGGAAGCTGATGATCCCGCGAATGAGCGATACCAGTGCCGCGATAGCCGCAAGCACAATGAGAATGATGAGGAGCGTTTGCATGGAAGCTATTTAGGGGCGCACCCAGCCGAATCCAACTGGCAAGCGACCGCTAAGCAAATCATTACGCAACCCGACCGGATCGACCCCGGCGTCGCGCAAATCAGCCAGCGTTACGTCCGGCGTCCGCTTGGCCAGCCGCTTGCCGTCCGGACCCGCGACCAGCGCGTGGTGGTGATAGTCTGGCGTCGGCAGGCCAAGCACTGCCTGAAGCAAGCGCTGGACATGGGTGGCCGCAAACAGATCGACCCCGCGAACGATATGCGTCGCGCCCGCCTTGGCATCATCGACGACGACCGCAAGGTGGTAAGCCACGCCCAATCCCTTGCGCGCCAGCACGACGTCGCCGCCCGCCAGCGGGTCCGCCGCAACAAGACCCGCTTCGGTATCGCGCCATAGCAGCGGCCCGGCCAGCTCAACCGCCCCTGCAACATCAAGCCGCCACGCGACGGGCCGCATCTCGTCCGCCGCCAATGCCGCCCCCCGGCACGTCCCGGGATATAGCGGCACAGCCTCGCCCTGCGGTGCACTGGCGCTCGCTGCAATTTCGGCACGGGTGCAGGTGCACGGATAGACAAGGCCCATTGCCCGCAACCAGTCGAGTGCCGCCGTATGTTCGGCGGCATGGTCGGTCTGCACCGAGAGCGCCTCCCAATCGATTCCGAGCCAGCACAAGTCGTCGAGAATGGCAGCGGTAAATTCGGGACGGCAGCGCGCGGTGTCAATATCCTCGATCCGCAGCACGAACTGTCCGTCGCGCGCTCTCGCCCAGTCATGCGCGAGGACTGCCGAAAGTGCGTGCCCAAGGTGCAACCGCCCCGACGGTGACGGGGCGAATCGCGTAATTGCGCTGTGGGCAGACTTAGCCACGAATCGGCGCTTGACCGCGAGTCGCGGGTCGTGCTGTCATGCGCCTGTCATGGTTGCGGGTGAGAGGCGCGGCACCGGAGAATAAGGGAGCGCGCACCCGCCGATGTTTCATCCCGACGTCCTTGCCCAAAAAGAGGCGGCCAGAGAACATGGCCGTGATCCTGAAACGCGCCATCTCGACGGCTGCCCCGCACTGGTTCTGAACGCCGACTATACACCGCTCAGCTATTACCCGCTGAGCGTATGGCCATGGCAGACCGCGATCAAGGCGGTGTTCCTCGAAAGGGTCGATATTGTCGACCATTACGAACGCGAGGTTCGCTCGGCGAGTTTCGCGATGAAGCTGCCCTCGGTGATTGCGCTCAAATCCTATGTGAAGCCGTCGGAACACCCCGCCTTCACCCGGTTCAACCTGTTTCTGCGCGACCGGTTCCAGTGCCAATATTGCGGGATTGGCAAGGATTTGACCTTCGACCATGTCATTCCGCGTGCCCAGGGCGGGCGCACGACATGGGAAAATGTCGCGACCGCGTGTGCGCCGTGCAACCTCAAGAAAGGCGGACGGACGCCGAAACAGGCGCATATGCCGTTGCATGTCGCCCCAATCCGCCCGACCAGCTGGCACTTGCAGGACCACGGCAAAAGCTTTCCGCCGAACTACCTGCACGAAAGCTGGCGCGACTGGCTCTATTGGGACATCGAGTTGCTGGCTTAGACGCTCGTCATTGCGAGCGCAGCAGGCCGTGGGCGACCGCAATCACGCGTCACGCAAAACTATATGGCCCGCCCTTTTCAAGCGCGCGCTGGTAGGCAGGTCGCGCCTGGAAGCGTTTTACCCACGCGTCGATGTTCGGGTAGCTGGCGCGCAGGCCATACGCTCCTGCAATCTCGCCAATGAAGCTCATCTGGACATCGGCACCCGTCAGGTCGCTCGCGACCAACCAGTTGCGTCCGGCCAGCGACGCCTCGACATAGCCGAGATGATTGGCGATTTCGCTGTCGATACGCGGCGCAAGCGGCGCGGCGGCCTCGCCCAGTCGCCCCGTGTAGAGTTTGAGCATCAAGGGCAGCGCTGCCGATCCTTCAGCATAGTGGAGCCATTGAACATAGGCATCATAACCGGCGCTGTCCGTAGCCGGAACCAGCCGTCCACCGCCGTGACGGCGCAGGATATAGTCGATAATCGCACCCGATTCGATGATCGTCGCGGCCCCGTCGGTGATGACCGGCGACTTGCCGAGCGGATGGACCGCCTTGAGTTCGGGCGGGGCAAGCCGGGTCACTGCGTCGCGCGCATAAAAGGCGATTTCGTAGGGGAGTTCGAGTTCCTCTAGCAGCCACAAAATGCGTTGCGAACGACTGTCGTTGAGATGGTGGACTGTAATCATATCTCTCTCCTATCGAAACCAGCGCGCCCGGACGAAATACCCAGCGATTGCGACGGCAATCACGAAACTGACCACAACAATGCCCGAAAAGGCCCATTGTTCTTTGGCGAAGGGAATGCCTTCGACGTTCATTCCCAGCAAGCCGGTAAGGAAGGTCAGCGGCAGGAACACCATCGCCACGACGGCAATGACCAGACTGCGGGTGTCGATGGTCTCGGCGCGCAAATCGGTCAGCTGTTCGTGGAGCAACGCCGCACGCTCGCGAATAGCTTCAAGCTCTTCGGTCATCCGCGCCGCACGATCGGCGGCTTCGTTCAGGTGCATCCGGTCGTCATCATCGAACCAATCGACATCGAGCGCGGCAAGTTTTTCAAGTGCCGACCGCTGTGGGGCCAGAAACCGCCGGTAACCGATCGCCCGGCGCCGGGCGACCGCAATGCGCCGCCGCAACACCAGCGAACCCCGCTCGCCGACCTTTTCTTCGCAATCATCGAGCGTGTCGCCAAGATGGGCGACATCGGGGTCAAGTTCAGCGGTAACTTCAGCGGCAAGCGCCGCAACAAAATCGCCTGGATCATGAACGGTACCGGCCAAAAGCCGGGACTCAATGGCTTCAAGTGCGGCAAGATCGCGACGTGTGACCGAAAACACCCGGCCTTTTGTCACCCACAGCCGGATCGAGCTTAGCAAGTCGGGCGTCGTTTCGACCCCCGCGTCAGGACCGCGCAAATTGACAAGCGCGCCGCCGTCAATCTGTTCCATGCGGGGGCGGGTCTCGGTCGCGATAAGCGCCGCGACGACCAGATCGGGCAGGTCGGCCGGCCCTTTAAGCCACGCCTGGGTCGTAGCGTCGCAATCGTCGAAGTGGACCCAGACAAAATCGGCCTTGCCGAGCAATTTCGTGGCCTCGTCGCGCGGCAAGGCGCGCGCTTTTCCCTGTTCGACGACAAAACTTCGGGCAGTCATACGAAGCGTACTTCCAGCGTCAGGCCCGGATACACGCCGTCAGGCAACGCCCCGACATGGCGTTCGGCATCGGCGCGGGCGCGGTCGAGAATGGCGGTCGGCACAGCGGCGTCATGCCAGATCAGATCGGCTTCGCCCAGCAGGCGTGCAGCACGCAAGGTGAGGTCGTCGGGATCGAGCGAGGTCAGCCGTATCACTTCATGCCGGGCAGCGGGTGTCGCGGTCGCATCAAGCCAGTTCGCGACATCATGCGCCTCTGCCAGCGGATCGAGCGCACTACCCGTAGCAAATCCGGCATCAAGGGCATGACGCCGCTCGACGCCATCGGGCCAACGGGCCCGCATTGCGCCGCGTGCCGTTTCGAGCGCCGACGCAAGCGGGCCAAGCGCGGCGGGAAGCAGCGTTTCAAGCCGCTGGCGCAGTGCTTTCGCTAGCCCCGCCGACGCGCCGCCCGTTGCGACCGCGACGATGACCGGCGAGCGATCAACGATGGCGGGCAGGGTAAAATCACACAGCTCGGGCCGGTCGACGACATTGACCAGCACCCCGCGCGCCTTCAGCCGCGCCGTTGCGGCTTCGTCACCGTTGGCCACGATGGCGAGAGCGACAGCCTCTGCTTCGCTGACAATGTCGGCACCTGCCCGTTCGAGCAGGCGGCGCTTGGCATCGGCAGCAGGGCCGCTGCCGATGAGCGCAACCGGGCGACCGGCGAGACGGACGAAAAGGGGCAGGCTATGTAGGGTCAGGGACATTATATAATCGATTGGCGCGAATTGGTGCACAAGTCTATCACCGGATTGCCCGAGGCGCGTAAGTCGAAAAACGTTCCTCTGTTCGCCAAGCCAACACTCGGGCAGGGAGCGCCATGCTTTATCTTTTCCTGAAAGCCTCCCTGTCAGGCCTTATCATCGCCGCCGTGTCGGAAATTGCCAAGCGCAGCCCGGGCGTCGGCGGCTTACTGGCTTCGTTGCCGCTCGTTTCAACGCTGGCGATGATCTGGCTGTGGCGCGACACGCGCGATCCACAGTTGATCGCCGCGCAGGCCGAGGCGACGTTCTGGTTCTTTCTGCCGTCGGTGCCGATGTTCCTGATTATCCCGTGGCTGCTGCGTCACGGCTATGCGTTTTGGACATCGCTCGCTGTCGGCTGCGTCGTGACGATGATCCTGTATCTCGTCATGATCTGGATCACGTCGCGCTTCGGTATCCAGCTATAGCCAGTCCGGCACGCGTTCCGCGCCCATGATTGTGGCGGCGGGGATACGGTCGGCGACGACGGCGTAACGGTCGCCGTCGACCAGCACTTCGGGGACCAGCGCGCGGCTGTTGTAGGTGCTGGCCATCGTCGCGCCATAAGCGCCCGCCGAGCGGAACACCGCAAGGTCACCCGCCACCATCCGCTCGCACTCGCGGCCCATCGCAAACGTGTCGCCACTCTCGCACACCGGGCCGACAATATTGGCAACGGTGCGGTCATTGCTAGCCGTCACCGCTTCAAAATGGTGATAGGCGTCGTACATCGCGGGGCGCGCGAGGTCGTTCATCGCCGCGTCAACGATCACGAACGGATGGGTCACGCCTGGCTTCACGCGGATGACCGTGGTCAGCAACACGCCGGCATTGCCGACGATCACCCGTCCGGGCTCGAACATCAGTGTCGCGTCCCAGCCCCGGGTCACACGCGCGACCATCGCGCCATAATCTTGCGGACTGGGGAAGCTGTCGCTGGGCTTGTAAGGGACACCGAGACCACCGCCGAGATCGACATGCGTGACCGATTGCCCGTTGGCACGCAGTTCGGCGACCAGCATACCGAGGCGCGTGAAGGCGGCCTCGAACGGGGCCAGGTCGGCGATCATGCTGCCGATATGGAGCGCCACACCGCGCATGTTGAGCCCCGGCAACGATGCCAGCCGTGCATAGATGGCAGGCGCGTCACTGATCGCCACGCCGAACTTGTTCTCTGCCTTGCCAGTAGAAATTTTGGCATGGGTGCCCGCATCAATATCGGGGTTCACGCGCAGCACACAGTCCGCCATTGCCCCGCGTGCCACCAGCACTTCAGAGAAGTCCTGCCCCTCCTCTTCGGATTCGAGGTTGAACTGGCCAATCCCGCGATCCAGCCCCTGCGCCATCTCGCCCCGCGTCTTGCCGACGCCTGAAAAGACAATCCGCTTCGGCGACACACCCGCTGCAATCGCGCGCTCAAGCTCGCCGCCCGAGACCACATCGGCACCCAGACCCGCATTGGCGAGCACGCGCAGGACGGCGAGATTCGGGTTGGCTTTCACGGCAAAGGCAACATCGGTGCGCGCCGCTGCCGGTTTCACCGCGTCCTGAAATACCGCGGCATGGCGTTCGAGCGTCGCGCGCGAATAGATATAGACCGGCGTGCCGACCTCGGCCGCAATCCGGCTGAGCGGCACATCCTCTGCGTAGAGGGTGCCGTTCCTGTAATTGAAATGATCCATGGTTCAGCCTGAAGGGGGAAGGTCGAATTTGTCCGCGCCGCGCTTTTCGGAGCTTTGCAGCAGCTCGTCATTGCGTTTGGGCCGCGACTGGTCGCTCGGCGTGGTCAACGCATCGGCATCAGGCGTTTTGGCCGCCGCCGCTGGTTTGGGCGGGAGCG